>JAEYRF010000057.1 GCA_023409615.1 Bacillota bacterium
AGCGGAAGGAAAACTATAGTCCGTGAACTGACACCGGCCAAGGTAATTGAATATATAGCCTTTAAATTAGGACAACCTACCAGCAATATTTTATCGAGGCAAAGGAAGCAAAATCAATATGAATTCAGAGCATTTGTCGCATATGTGTTACGAGTTCTGTGTGGACTTGGATACAGACAAATATGTGAAAACATATATAATATCACAGTATCAGGATGCTCTAGACTATGTAACAAGGGTTTTGAGCTGGCAAATCGAAAAAGCTTTGAATACGCCGCAATATTTGGTGAGTTATCGAGTTGTAAGTTATTATTGGAATAATTGTTGGCAGGACTCTTTTATATAATTATTTGCTTATTACCTGGAAACTCCTATCTCTAGGTACTAAGCGGCATTTTCTTTTTTAATTCATTAAATCTTTTCCCCTAATTCAAATCAATTTCAATTAATGCTAGTAATAGTTACATGAAACCGGTTTCGGTAAAATGAACTAAAATGAAGCTCAACTAAGTGTTTAGGGAGGCAACCACCTTTGAATGATATTGCCTTGTATAAATTTATAGAATATAATATTTATGTAGATGATATACAAAAATAAATTCTCACTTAAACTAAGCATTAATTAACCACTTTTTTGAGAACCGTCGCGATATAAAGAAACGTCCCCGTCCTTCTATAACAAAATGTAACAATTTTTGGAATAGTTGTATTGCTTAAACTATGAGATGGATAAGAACAATAGAATATGATGATATGGTACTCAAAATTGATATTTATTGGAGGCATTGAATGAAGAGTAAAAAGTTGAATATATTGTATGTTTCTGCAGAAATGTCCCCCTTTGCTAAAACCGGAGGGCTGGCAGATGTGGCTGGGTCGCTGCCGAAAGCGCTGCTGGAAATGGGTCACGATGTTAGAGTGGTTATGCCGAAATACAAGATGATTGATGGTGATTTTAAATATATCACTGATTTTCCTGTGCAAATTGATGATTGGACTGATACATGCATTATTAGGAAGATTGAAGTAACAACTAGGGTAAAGGACAAAAAAAAGAATTTACCGGTTTACTTTGCAGATAGCTACAAATTATTTGACAGAGACGGAATATACGGTCACTTTGATGATGCTGAGCGATTTGTGTTTTTTTGCAAAGCAGTACTTAACATGTTGCCGCTCATTAATTTTAAGCCTGATATTATTCATTGCAATGACTGGCATACTGGCCCAATTTGCCTTCTTCTCAAGGAACAATACAGATTCAACGAATTTTACAGTAAGATAAATACTATCTATACAATACATAACCTGGAGTATCAAGGCAATTACTCAAGCCATGTCGTAAACCTGCTCAATGTTGGCTATGAGGTATTAACACCTGAAAAAGCTGAGTTTTTTGGCATGTTCAGTTTTATGAAATCAGGTCTTGTATATGCAGATATTATCAGTACCGTTAGTGAGGTTTATGCAAAAGAGATACAAACCCAACAATATGGTGAGCGCCTGGATGGCCTTCTGAGAAAGCGTTCTGCGGACTTGTTTGGAATAATGAATGGTATTAATTATGAGGAGTTTGATCCTGGAACTGATAAGGCTATTGTTAAGAATTTTACAGTAGAAAATTTACAAGATAAAAGCGAAAATAAAAAGGCACTACAAAAGGAGTTAGGCCTTCCAGAGGAAGATGTTCCTGTGATTGGACTCGTTTCGAGGCTCTCAGGGCAGAAAGGGCTTAATCTTATTATTGATAGGATTGATGAATTTCTTGGAAAAGATCTACAATTTATTTTGCTGGGAACAGGTGATGATTATTATCAGGACCGTTTCAGAAGAATTGTAATCAATCATCCTATGAAAATTGCGATTCATCTTGGCTTCAATGCACTGCTTGCGCAGAGGATTTATGCAGGCAGCGATATGTTTTTAATGCCTTCACGCTTTGAACCATGCGGTCTGGGACAGATCATAAGTCTGAGGTACGGCACGATACCCATAGTGAGATCCACCGGCGGGCTTGCCGAGACAATTATTGATTATAATGCAGACAATGAGAATGGTAATGGCTTTTCATTTGAGAACTTCTCTTCTGAAGAAATGCTCGATGCCGTTGATAGAGCGATAAATATTTATAGTAAAAAGCCACATGAGTGGCAAAAACTAATTATCAGAGCACTTGAGACAGATTTCTCATGGAACAGATCCGCAAAGAAGTATGAAGAGCTATACTTATATGCGATGAATAGAGGATCGGTTAATGAATAAAAAACAGAAGGTATTAAATATTATTGAGCAGTTGGAAATTATGTATCCGTATGCAGAATGTTCACTTGATTATCAAGACCCGGTACAGCTCATGGTCGCAACACAATTGGCCGCACAATGTACAGATGCACGTGTGAACATTGTAACGAAAGAGCTTTTCAAAAAGTATAAATCGGTGGATGATTATGCAAACGCCAATTTACAGGAACTAGAACAGGATATTAAGTCTACAGGCTTTTACCACAACAAAGCGCGGAATATTATTGCTGCATGTAGAATGATTATTGATGTGTTCGAAAGAAGCGTCCCCTCAGATATGGACAGTCTGCTAATGCTGCCGGGAGTTGGAAGGAAGACAGCGAATTTGATATTAAATGACTGGTTTGGCGTACCCGGTGTCGTGGTAGATACTCATGCAAAAAGGCTTGCTAATAGAATTGGCCTATCTGAAAATAGTGATCCGGAAAAAATCGAGTACGATTTAATGGAAATCATACCTAAGGAAAAGTGGGGACGTTTCTGCCATCAGCTTGTTTTCCATGGAAGAGCAGTTTGTTCAGCGAGGAAACCGATGTGCGAGAAATGCGGTATCTTACCTTTTTGTAAGTTCGGGTCAGCAAATAAATAATAAGTATGCAATGTCTAAAGTACAGTACGAAAGAACAGTACGAAAGAGCAGTACGAAAGAACAGGGAAGGAATTTGACTTCTATTGTCGAATACATTAATACATTCGCAAGATGCATCCATTCTTAACAATATGTACAGTAGGGTTTACGTAATGTGATGAGAGGAAATATCTATGATTGAAGAGACTAGCAATGCAAAGATCGGTAACGCTAATGCCAGCAAAGGAAAGAGCGGAACTGGAAAAACGAAAGATTCTGATAGGAAGAAACATAATAATATTAATAATAAGAAGAGCAGAGTAATCAAACTTACAGAAGGCTCTCAGAGGACATCTTGTATTGAACCAAGTATAACACCTGATGATGTGGTGTTTGCCATGGACATTGGTACCCGCACAGTTGTTGGGGTTGTTGGTGTGCAGGAGGAGAATTATTTTAGAGTATTAGCTACTGAAGTATGTGAACATAAAATTAGAGCGATGCTGGATGGGCAAATTCATGATATAGATCAGGTTTCTTTAGCGGTATCAGAAGTCAAACGAAAACTGGAAGATCGAATAGGATTCACGTTGAAAGGTGTAGCAATTGCTGCTGCCGGTAGAGTACTAAAAACCTGTCAGGTCAGAGTAGATAAAAATTTTGATCAGGTCACCGAAATTGATGCGGATATAGTCAGCAGCCTTGAAATTGAAGGCATACAGCAAGCGCAGATGATACTGGACGATGCCACTGCTGTCGAAGACAAAACACAATTCTATTGCGTTGGATATAGTGTAATTAATTACTATTTAAATGGATTCGTAATTTCCAAGCTGAATGGCCACAAGGCAAAAAATGTAGGCGCTGACGTGCTTGCAACGTTTTTGCCGCTTATTGTTGTTGACAGTCTCTATTCTGTTATGAATAAAAATGGATTAGATGTTAGGAGCCTTACTCTTGAGCCAATTGCGGCAATAAATGCAACAATTCCTCCGGATCTTCGCATGTTAAATCTTGCATTGGTGGATATCGGCGCCGGCACATCAGATATCGCACTTACTAAAGGTGGTAGTGTCATCGCTTATGCAATGGTACCAATTGCGGGTGATGAAATTACTGAAAGAATATCTCAGCAATACCTTGTTGACTTTAAAACAAGTGAGAAAATAAAAATAGCTCTCTCCTCAACAAGAAATGATATTACCTTTATTGATATTTTAAAAAAGAAGCGGACAGTTACTACTGATGAGGTAATACAAGTTATTGATGAAACGTTGCAGCTGTTGGCAACGACTATTTCCGATAAAATTTTAGAATATAACAATAAGGCTCCCAATGCAGTGTTTCTTGTTGGAGGAGGCAGCCGAATTACGAGGCTTACTGAACTAATTGCACAGCAACTTGGATTGCCTCAGGAAAGAGTTGTGGTAAGGGGAAGGGATGTCATCAGAGATATTAAATTTAGTGATAAAAAATTGTACGGACCTGAGTCCATTACGCCATTTGGCATTGCATTAACTGCGCAGATGTATAATGGAAAGGATTTTTTAACTGTTACGGTCAATGATAAAAAGGTCAAGCTGTTTAATTCGAAAAAATTGACAGCTGCTGATGCACTAATTCTATTTGGATTCGATGCACAAAACCTAATTGGCCGATCCGGAAAGAGAATTTCTTTTTCAATAAATGGTGAGGAAAGATCAGTTCGCGGAGAGTACGGCAAATCCGCCGAAATCAAAATTGGAGGAAAGATCTCAAGTCTGGATGCGCCTATAGTATATGGAGATATAATTACTGTTGTTCCCGCTCAGGATGGGAAAGATGCAACGGTCAGGGCGGACGAGCTAGTAACTGATTATTATACCGGAGTTGTGATGTTAAATGGGAATCCATTTGATATAGGTTCGCAAATATTTATCAATGGCAGTCGGGTCAGCGGAGATACACTTGTAAATAACGGAGATAAAGTTATAACATCTCAGATAAGGACATTAGGTGATCTTCTTGAGATGGGCGGTTATAACGCTGATTATTGTGATATTTCTGTTAACAACGACAGCAGCAGCAATTTAGCGTATGTATTGAAAGATATGGATAATGTGGTCTGTACTGAGATGAGTTCAGGTCTTGAACAGGCAGATTCGGCGCTTTCGCATACATTAGAAATTTTTGACGAGCAGGTATCTGCAGAAGCGGCGG
>JAEYRF010000079.1 GCA_023409615.1 Bacillota bacterium
TAATGGGAATAAAAAGCAAAAAGACCTTTGCAAATAAATACCGTAAGTTTGTTGAAAGACATAAAGATGTAAAGAGCGTGGGCATGTGTATTGAGGATGATATAGAAGAAACAGAGAACGAATATATCAGCGGAAGGAAAACTATAGTCCGTGAACTGACACCGGCCAAGGTAATTGAATACATAGCCTTCAAATTAGGACAACCTACCAGCAATATTTTATCGAGGCAAAGGAAGCAAAATCAATATGAATTAAGAGCATTTGTCGCATATGTGCTACGAGTTCTGTGTGGGCTTGGATACAGACAAATATGTGAGAACATATATAATATCACAGTATCAGGATGCTCTAGACTATGTAACAAGGGTTTTGAGCTGGCAAATCGAAAAAGCTTTGAATACGCCGCTATATTTGGTGAGCTTCTTAATTATTCAGTATAAGATCATAAAGATCTTAAAAAAATCACCTTGTAAGTTTCTATTCTGGCAAGTCCACTGAATCAATATTTGATTGACTTATCAAGCTATTCTTAATTTTAGGCTGCATTAGTTATCTGTATCATGGATATTTCTAGTATCAAAGTTAAGAATTTCGTCATGGCGATTGTTTTTCACACCAGAATCTTATTACTTCCTTGTGGAGCGCTCAAGGACCTTTTTGACATGCCTAGAGATGATTTAAAAGTGCTTTGAGTACTGCATTTGTAAGTTATAATATGTTTGTATTTGAGAAACGTCCCCATTGACAGCACATTAACAGCATCGATATTAAAATTATGCTCCATTGAAACTGAGAAACGTCCCCATTGGCCATTGAAGTTGCGGTACTTAAATAGTAGAATATACAATATATATTTTAACAGGTATGATATAAAAGGATTTTAGTTATAGGTGGTTGATGATTATGATGGATAAGAAGAGAGTTGCAGTTATATTTGGGGGACAGTCCTCAGAACATGAAGTTTCAAGGTTTTCAGCGGAAGCTGTTTTGAGGAATATTGATCAGGATAAGTTCGATGTTGTAATGATTGGTATAACAAAGGATGGTAAATGGCTGCCCTATGATGGCCCAATAGGCCTATTAGGGACTGGTGAATGGCAAGCTCTGGCCGAGGCGGGACAGAAGCAGCAGCCAATGTTATTTACAGTGGGTGCAGCTATTGCTGATGCAGAAAAAGATAATAGAAAGATAGATGTGGTCTTTCCTGTTCTACATGGTTGTAATGGTGAGGATGGAACAATCCAGGGCGTTTTTGAACTGGCAGGTATACCTTATGTGGGTTGTGGCGTCCTCAGTTCGGCATTGTGTATGGATAAGGCTTATGCCAAGGTGGTCTTTGAAAAAGAAGGCTTGCCTCAGGGGAAATACCTTGTATATAGCAGAAAACAAATCAGTCGAAGTATTGACACCATTATTTGTGAGGTAGAAAAGGAATTAACATATCCATGCTTTGTCAAGCCTTCCAATGCCGGATCTTCCGTCGGTGTAACTAAGGCGCATAACCGCGGGGAGCTTGTGGAGGCATTACACTTTGCGGCCAGATATGACAGACGTATTCTTGTTGAAGAGTTTATCAACGGTTTTGAAGTTGAGTGTGCCGTATTGGGAAATGATGACCCTATTGCATCAACAGTTGGTGAAGTGGTACCATGTAATGAGTTTTATGATTATGAGGCGAAATACATGAGTGGGGACAGTTCTGAAGTTATTATACCAGCCAGGCTGCCGGAGGTTATCCGAGAAAAAATCCGTGATTATTCAACTAAAGCTTTCAAAGCATTGGATTGTTCTGGTCTGGCAAGAGTTGATTTCTTTGTCCGAAAAGATAGTGGTGAAATTTGTATTAATGAAATTAATACGATGCCGGGATTTACACAGATTAGCATGTATTCAAAGCTCTGGGCTGCCTCAGGTGTACCTTACAGCCAATTGATTGATAAGCTGATCGAATTGGCACTGGAACGCTATGAGGAAAGTCAGAGAGATATTGAAAATTAGCATTGTTAATTTGTTAATGACATTGTTTAGTGGTGTACTATTCGGGGGTATTATTAGTATGGATAATAGAGCAATAGGAGTTTTTGACTCCGGGCTTGGTGGTTTGACCGTTTTCAGGGAAATTGCGGCACAACTGCCTGGCGAGAGTATGATTTATTTCGGTGATAGTGGACGGACACCATATGGAACCAAGTCTAAGGAAATCGTTGTTAAATATACTCAGCAGGACATTCGATTTCTGATGGGTCACGATATCAAAATGGTAGTGATGGCTTGCAACACCATGAGTGCTCATAGTTTTGAGATTGTTAAGAAGAGTCTTGATGTGCCGATAATTGAGGTAATAGAGGCCGGAGCTTCAACAGCTGTAGCGGAAACGAGAAACAAAAAAATTGGTGTTATCGGCACTTCTGCTACGATTAGCAGTGGCGCATATCAAAAGGCTATAAACAAACTGGATCAGAATATCGAAATATATCAGAAGGCATGTCCGCTTTTTGTTCCTTTGGTAGAGGAAGGACAGCAATGGTGGGAAAGTGATGTAGCGCTGAGGATTGCGCAGGAATATTTGACCCCACTGAAGGAAACTGGAGTTGATACTCTGGTTCTTGGCTGTACGCATTACCCACTGCTGCATAGAACCATTACGAAAGTTATGGGAGAAGAGGTCAGGCTGGTCAGTTCTGCATTGGAAGTTGCGCGAGTTGTAAAAAAGACTGTTTTGGATAAGAATATGCAGGGAGATAAACTGCACAGACCTGTATACCATTACTTTACCAGTGACAGTATTGAAAAATTTGAACCATTGTGCAGCACAATTCTTGGCCAACAGATAACCTCAGCTGAGAAGGTGGATATCGAGAAATACTGAACAATTAATTTGGCAGCTGACTGAAATGTATATTATCTCGTGGATTAAGGATGCGAAGCGTCTCAGATACTAATTGTGAGAGCGTTAAAGTATTGACTGACCGAAATATCAGGATATATGAGGAGAGATCAGTGATATGCGGCAATAGCCGCAGAAAGGTGCGTGTTTGTATGGATAAAAATGTTATTATTTCAGTAAAAGGCACGCAAACCGCTAATGACCAAGTTGCAGACATTTTGGAATTGGTCACTGAAGGTAAGTATTACAAAGAGGACGAAGCATATTATGTGACATATGACGAAAGTGATGTCACAGGAATGAACGGGACAAAGACGACATTGAAGGTTATGGATGGAGTGGTCACGCTGATGAGGGTGGGTTCTGTGAACTCCCAGTTTGTGTTTCAGCAGGGTCAAAAACATATCTCCTATTATGATACGGAATATGGTGCGTTTACAATTGGAGTACTGGCTAATGCGGTGGATGTGAAAATTGATGACAGTGGAGGGGAAATCCGCGTTGGCTATCAGTTGGAAATTGACAATAATAATACAGGTGAAAACGATTTTTACTTGTCGATAAGAGAGGCAGGACACGCGGATGACAAACATTATAGAAAATTTAAGAACACAGGTCAGGAATACAGTTGAGGCTGCATTGCTGTCGGCAGTGAGCAAAGGTGAATTGCCGGAAGCGACAATTAATGAAATAACCATAGAAACACCGAAAGAAAAGGAACATGGTGAATTTTCAACAAATATTGCAATGCAGCTAGCCAGACAGGTTAAAAAGGCACCTACACAAACAGCGGCCATACTCATTTCGAACATGGATTTTTCAGATACATATATTGAAAAAGCAGAGAGTGCCGGGCCCGGGTTCATAAATTTTCATTTAAAGAAGTCCTGGCTGTATGATGCGCTTAAGATTATAAGCAATGAGCGTGATGATTATGGCCGGATTAATATTGGTCATGGAAAAAAAGTCATGGTCGAATTTGTTAGTGCGAATCCAACCGGTGCACTTCATATGGGAAATGCCAGAGGTGGGGCGCTGGGCGATTGTATTGCAAGTGTTCTGCAAGCGGCCGGTTATGACGTGACAAGGGAGTTCTATGTCAATGATGCGGGAAACCAGATTGAGAAATTTGGCATTTCGCTGGAGGCTAGATATATTCAACTGCTAAAAGGTGAAGATGCGATCCAATTCCCGGAGGACGGTTATCAGGGCGAAGATATTATTGAGCATATGAAGGACTACATCGCATTGCATGGGGACGACATGCTTGACACTGAACCTGCCGATAGGCGTAGGAAACTTGTTGACTATGCGTTGCCGAAGAACCTGGAACGGATTAAGAAAGGATTGGAAGCCTACGGAATAAAATATGATGTATGGTTTTCCGAACAATCACTGTATGATAGCGGTGAATTGACTGATTCAATGCAATATCTTAGGGAAAAGGGTCTTGTCGTTGAAAAGGAAGGCGCCGAGTGGTTTAAAGCAACTGAATTCGGTATAGAGAAGGATGAGGTACTTATCAGAAACAATGGATTGGCGACATATTTTGCATCTGATATTGCTTACCATAGGAATAAGTTCCAAAAACGAGGCTTTGATTGGGTAATAAATTTGTGGGGTGCCGACCATCATGGGCATGTTGCCAGGATGAAGGCCGCAGTGGAAGCAATCGGAGTCGATCCGTCAAAACTGGATGTTGTGCTCTTCCAGCTAGTCAGACTGTTTAAAGATGGTGAAGTAGCGAGGATGTCCAAAAGGACAGGCAAATCAATTTCACTGGGAGACCTCTTGGAGGAAGTCGGGAGAGATGCAGCCAGATTTATCTTTAACACTAAGGCATCAGGCAGTCATTTGGATTTTGACCTTGATCTTGCAGTAAAACAATCTAATGAAAATCCGGTTTATTATGTACAATACGCGCATGCACGAATCTGCAGCATGTTAAGACTCATCGAAAGCGAGGGCTTTAGTGTGCCGTCCGTGTCCAGCGTGGATTTGACAATACTCACAGCGCCCGAAGAACTTGAGTTGATTAGGAAACTTGCAGAGTACCCGGACGAGATCAGAATATCTGCACAAACACTTGAACCAAGCAGACTGACCAGATATGTTACGGATGTTGCATCTCTATTCCACAGCTTTTACAATGCATGTAGAGTAAAGGGCGAAGAAGAAGCTTTGCTGAAGGCAAGACTGGTACTTGTTTCCTCAACCCGGATTGTTATTAAGAATGTATTGGACATCTTGAGCATCAGTGCACCTGAAAGAATGTGAGTCGATGGATGTAGGATGTAGGGGACGCTTCTCAACACAGCAACGTTCAATCAGCAGATCAGGGGACGCTTCTCAACAAAGCACTAAATAATGGATCTGTAACACAAATTTAAAGAAACAAAAGCTAACCAAACATTAATATTAGATGCTTTTAAGCCGATATAAATATCAGGTATAACTACCTTATTTATAATGGCTTATTTTTTATGAACCAGCTCAAGCTCAACTGATCTGGACAGGAAGGAAGTTCAATTTGCAGATATTTCTGAGAGTTACAAAAAAACTTATTTCTATAGTACTAATGCTCTGCATTGCGTTGCTAATTGCAGAACTGTCCCCCAACTTCAGCCAAATATCATGGAAATCAGATCAAGGGTCGACTGCGGGAAGATTCCAACCCGGCAATGTTGCAATGGCAGCGGAAGCAACGGATATCATATATTATGGTGATCCTGCTGCGGCATCTGTTATTGGGAACCTGAACTATACTGATGTCAGTAGAACTATTTGGTCCAGAGATGCAATTTATGAAGCAGGAGCTCTTGGAATTGTTAAAGGTAATAATGAAGCAAGCAGGCGTTTCGGAAGAACTGTCCCCCTCACAAAAGAAGAGGCGCTTGCAATTGTATATAGAGCGGCAGGGCGTGAGGCTGAAGCACAACAATTAGGTATTGTTATTAACAATGGGCGTACACCAAATAATAAAAAAACAGATCCGCTGGCAGTCTGGTATGATGGATATCTTCAAATGGCGACGAATGATGGTCTAATTTCTGCACGGGATCTGGCTGACGCACTTAATACAGATCAGGAGTCTCTGGCTGAGGATAGCTTCAGACGGAAAAATGCCGCACAAAGGCAGGAAATTGCCTATTGGCTGGCAATGGCCTTGGAAATACAGCCTGCAAGTCAACAGCAAGAATTAATGAATTATGCTGATTGGAGAAATGTTGACCCGGAAAAGATATCATATCTTGAAGCATTGTTTCAGAAGAGAATAATGACAGGAAGTGGCGGACGTATTAATCCCAGACAGTCTGTTACAAGAGAACAAGGCTCTCAGATTGTGAAGAATGCGGAGAGTGAAGTTTTAGAAGCCCTAGGCTATCTCAAAAACTCAGGGATCGTTGGAGATATTAACCTTACAAAGGACTATACCGGCGCTAATGCTGTATCAGGGAGAAACGTCCCCATAACAAATGCTGATGGCAGTATGGCGACGATTTTAGTATCAGATTCGACTAATACAGCTACTGGAACAAGGAGTGAAACTACGGGTACGCCACTGCTCGGGTCAGGAAGAGAGATTGTAGTCAACAGGAATGGTGTCCTTGGTAATAGCAGCCTTCTTAGAAAAGGTGATAGGATTCACTATATTACAGACAGTGCAAATATTGTTAAATATGTTTATGTCATATCAAACATCAATGATGTGAAATACCTGGCTGTGCAGGTTGATGGCGTAGACCGTGTCAATAATCTTATGTCTGTCGTTCAGTTATTTGAAATGAACTATCCCGATATTGAGAGCATTTCTTCAAATCAATCATTTAATTGGTCCAGTAATGAGATTACATCCTACAGAATATCTCCGAATGCGTTAGTTACGATCAATGGTGTCAAATCAGATATATCTTCTGTTACAGATGACGCAACAGCAATATTGACAATTGACAGCAATCATTTGATCAAAGAAGTCCAATGCGTAGATTTCGGTATTAATACCGAATCACGAAGGATAGTAAGGGGCATTGTCGAGGAGAATAACCCAAGCCTGGGCTATTTGACATTATTTAACGAAAACGGTTCGGGCACCGGGAACACTGCTGTTTTACGCACATACAATTATGTTGATCAAAATAAGACTGAAGTATATCGAAACCATAAGCTTGTTTCCACAGATAGCATCCAGGCAGGAGATACAGCCTATATCAGGCTTGACAGTGAGGGCGATATTGCTTCGATTAGTGCTGTGGACAATTATATTACCAGTTATGGCAGGGTTATTTCAAAACTTCCTTCAGAGATACTTGTCGAGTTTGAAGATGGCACTCAGCAGTTTCTATCCACGCCTGATAATGTTATCGTAATAAGGGACAGGAAACTTGTTGGACTCAATGCGCTGCATGATGGTGATCGTGTCAGGCTCCTTCTTAATGAGACAGGGAAAACCACTGATGTTAAGGAGATAACTATAGAGGGTGAAGAGCACTATATAAGTAATATTTACAAAGGGACAGTCACAAAAATTGATGATATATCTGACAAAATCGTAATCATGGGTTTACAGGTCTTTAACAAAGGGAAATGGGAGCGTACCGATCAGAAGGTTGTGACCCCGATACCTCTGGCAGAGGAATTCAAAATTTTCTCCGGGGGGACAGTTCTTGATATAGAAACAGTAAACAGACTGCTCTATTCCAATGAGGCATATGTTGCAGTTGAAAAAACATATGGCGGCGGGGAACAAGCTGTTGTGTTGTCTTTCAGGAACAGTCTTGACACAATTGTTCCGACGGACACAGACACGATAACCGGAGCCACAACAGGATCAGGAGCATTCACACTTGAACGTGATAATAAAAAAGTCAACTATTCTGATGCCAGTATTATAGTGAAATATGGCAGGCTTACAACCGGAAGCAGCCTGAATGATAAAGATAAAGCTTATCTTGCACTGGATAGAAATTATTCCACTGGTGGCTACCACGCATCTGTAGTGCAAGTTGATGAACCGCAGATCGACAATGGTCTTACTGTTTACCGCGGCAGAATTAGCGAAATCAATGAGGGCGTGAACTTTACAGTAGAATCATTCTCAATGATTCAAGGAACGGATTGGAATTATTACAATACACCTAAAACCTTTAATATCACATTTAATACGAGAGCTTTAATCGATGGTGGAGTGTTAAATATCCGTGATTTCAAGGGCTATGGGGATGACAATTACCTAAAGAGATCGGTTTACATTGTTGCAGATGGAACGAATACAGTTTTGGTAAGTACTGCACCATTTGGCGTTGAAAGTATTAAGGGTACTGTGTATTCTATTGATGAAGATGAGATTCGTTTGTTTAAAGTACGCGCATATGACTCAACGGACTATATTTGGAAGACTAGAACAGACACGACAATCAACATCCTTAAGAATTCAGTTATTATTCAGAACGGCAAGGTCAGCAACGCCTCAAGCATTAAGAAAGGCTCTTCCTTACGAGTGGTGAAGAAAGATGCAAGTGCAGCTGGGGACGGTTATATTATATTTATTGAATGATTAAACAAGCTGGAGGACTTATAAAATGAAGAAGACACTAGTACTGCTAATTATATTTCTTATTTCTGCGCTGATGTTTCCTGGCTCAGCATTTGCACGCGAGGGAATAGTTGGCTACGAGGGGGGCATATCATCCGGGGAGGTGCCTGGAAAGACAACGCTTGACTATCAGGAGGTTTCATTTATCAGTGGAGAACCTGTTGTGTTTAAAGGAACGCTTACCCTCAAAAAAAGTCAAAGGCAGAACAAGCTGACAACTACATATACATATAACCTGAGAAGTGCTGAGACAGATGGATCCTTAACCCGTGTGATGGTATTCGATACCACATCAGTAACAATGGAGAATGGTCAGGTAACAGAGTCGGCAGAGCTTGTTTCTGCAAGAGAAAATGTAAAAATCGGCGGCACTACATACAATATAGCTAACCGTAATGGCTTCGAGTTTGCCAGATCAAACCTTATCGATTTAAAACCGGCTATACAGTATCATGCAGGTAGTGTCTGGAGTAAAAAAACATATACCGTTGATGCTGCAGCTAATGGGAATACAGTAACAGTGGAATGTACCGGGAGGTTCTATGGCTATGACCAATACTGGGGAAATGCCGAGAGTCTTCTTCTGGATTACATCATAACTGCTGAAAAATATGGAGATGACAAGGCCGACAAATGGGGAGGCACTGCGTCGGTTGCAATATCATCTACATCAACAGAAAAACTGGATTACGAGAAGAATATGCCTAACCAGATCAGTTTTTCCGGCAGCTATGTGCAAAGTCGTATGAATAGCAATGTGATGGAATATTCTTGCCATTTGCCTGAGTTTGATGCCAACGGTGTATCAACGGACCATGTTATTGGATACAAAGATAGCTTAAAGATCGAGACATTTCCATCTCAGAAAAGGCTGCCTACAGCGGATCCAACAAATATCAGGGGGCATTGGGCTGAAGAGGATATTAAGATCATGTTTGGGCTTGAAGTCTTTAAAGGAAATGGCTCGAAATTTAACCCTGATCATTATATGAACAGAGCTGAATTTGCCGCTGCCATGGTGCAGATTGTAAAAGAGATTCCTACAGATCCTGCACTGACTACAAGGACAAGAACCACGGCTAGTAGAAAATCAGCAGCGACAGCGGTTGTGTCTCCGTATAATGATGTATCTGTTGAAAACATTTATTTTTCACATATTAAAAGTGCTTTTGAACGAGGATTGCTCACGGGAAGAAATGACAACAGGTTTGCACCAAATGAGAATATAACCAAGGCGGATGCTACGTTGGCATTTATAAGAGCTCTTGGATTTGAGTACATGGCGCCAACTCCTGTTGCAGTAACCAGCTTTCGTGATAATGATCTCATACCCGAATATGCAAGGAATGCAGCGTACGTAGCACAGAGAATAGGACTGCTGCAGGGCGATAACAAAGGCAATATGAATCCAAACAAGAAATTAACCAAAGCGGAATGTGCGACAATGCTTAGTAATCTTATAGAATATTTACAGGATGGAATAAGAAAAGACTACAGAGAACGTTTGGTAAATTATTAATTTTTATGGGAATCTGGAGTGTAGCCGGAGGGGACAGTTCTCAACTTTCAACGACCCAAAGTTGAGAAC
>JAEYRF010000100.1 GCA_023409615.1 Bacillota bacterium
TTTTTTAACCAGCTCCAATATGCTGTCAACTATGAGTTTGCGGACTTGAGGTATTCCGGGGTTAAAATAGAGATTGTTGTCGGAATATCTGACAACCCAATCGGGATGATTTCTGGCGGGGTGGCCGGATGCAAGTGAAGCAATCGTTGGCTTAGCCTCTGATGCGGTTTTCTTGGTAATCCTGTAAGGATTGATCCAGGCATGCAGCTCAATGCCGCGATCATGGGCTTCTTTGATCCAGAATGCAAGTGGATCAAAACTATCTGCGGGGGCTTTACCCTGTGTACCTGTCAGGTACTTAGACCATGGAAAATAATCTGATTTATAGAATGCGTCTGCTGTGGGCCTTACCTGCAGAAAGACTGCATTAAAACCTGTTTTCTCAGCTTCATCCAATATTTTCAGCGCTTCGGCTTTTAAAACTGCCGGGTCGGTGGTTGGCTTTGTGGGATAATCAATATTTACCACGGATGCGACCCACATCCCTCGCATTTCTTCAACAGCTCTTACAGTTGTAGCCGATTCGGATAAGGATGGTTTTGTTATAGCAGGCTGTTCCTGTAAAGCTGATTTTGTTATAACGGGTTCTGCACTTGCGGTTGTTATTGACAAGGATTGAAAAAGCATCAGTATAACGAGTACTATTTTTTTGATAAAGTAGTTCATTATTGGTCTCCTTATAGTATTAGCATGACAATAATGGTATCTTATATTATATATATCGACATAATATTTCTGGAAATGTTCCCTTAATCCCTGTCGATTTAACATATTTTAAACTTTTGTAATGCAATACTAACAAAGATGAAGTAGGATGGCATACTAAGAAGATGTTGTTATTGAATTATAAATGATGATTAGTTTGAGATTTTAAATGTATTTATTGCAGCTTGCTGATATAATGATAATATACAATACATGCTGGCCTTGCCGGTATAATTTGGAATAATTATTAAAAGCGAGGGAGAATGATGGAACACAATTTTAAAAAGCAGGCACAGGAACTTGTGGAAAAAATGACATTAGAGGAGGCCGCATCGCAATTGCGTTATGATGCACCTTCGATTCCGCGTTTGGGAATAACATCATACAATTGGTGGAACGAAGCTTTGCATGGCGTTGCACGAGCAGGGACAGCGACAGTTTTCCCCCAGGCGATTGGCATGGCCGCAATGTTTGATCCCGAGTTTTTGCGTAATATAGCCGATGTCATTTCTACAGAGGCGCGTGCACGTTATAATATGCAGTCTGAGCTTGATGATCATGATATCTATAAAGGAATTACCGTTTGGTCTCCAAACATCAATATCTTCAGAGATCCGCGCTGGGGAAGGGGACATGAGACCTATGGAGAGGATCCTTATCTGACAACGGTACTTGGAAAGGCTTTTATTAATGGTCTGCAGGGAGAATCGGAGTATTTGAAGACGGCCGCATGTGCTAAACACTTTGCTGTTCATTCCGGACCGGAGGGGCTTCGACACAGCTTTGATGCAAAAGCGTCTGCAAAGGATATGGAGGAAACATACCTTCCCGCATTTAAGGCGGCTGTGACCGAAGCGAAGGTTGAGGCTGTAATGGGAGCATATAACCGTACAAACGGAGAACCGTGCTGTGGCAGCAAAACACTTCTCGTGGATCTGCTGAGGGGAGAATGGGAATTTGATGGTCATATTGTCTCGGATTGCTGGGCTATCAAGGATTTTCATGAAAACCACTGTGTGACAAAAACTGCACCGGAATCAGCTGCACTTGCCATAAATAATGGCTGTGATCTAAACTGCGGCAATACATATTTGCATCTGCTAATGGCGCACCAGGAGGGACTGGTGGACGAGCAGACTATCCGAACAGCCGCTGCACGGATGTTTACGACAAGGATGCGTCTGGGAATGTTTGATAAAAATTGTGAATACAATAAAATCCCGTTTGAAGAAAATGATACTGAGGCACACCGTCAATTGGCTGCAGAGGCGGCGAGGCGATCAGCTGTTCTGTTGAAAAACGACGGTATCCTGCCGTTGGTTCGAACTGAATTGAAGCGTATAGCTGTAATAGGACCTACAGCGAACTCGCGTAAAGTGCTCGAGGGCAATTATTGCGGTACGGCATCTGAATATATCACTAATTTAGAAGGAATTCGTGAGGCTGTCGGTGAAGATATCCGTATTTTCTATTCAGCCGGATGTGACCTGTTTAGAGACAGGGTTGAGCCTCTTGCAATGCCAAATGATCGTATTAGTGAAGCAAAGGGCTGTGCAGCTGCGAGTGATGTGGTCATTCTTTGCCTGGGATTGGATGCGAGTATTGAAGGAGAACAGGGCGACACAGGTAACAGCGCCGCTGCCGGTGACAAGGCGAATCTTCTTCTTCCTGAATCGCAGCGTGTTTTGCTCAGCGAAGTGCTGTCAACCGGAAAACCGGTAGTGCTGATACTCAACAGTGGCAGTGCACTTGATATCGGCGATGCGGCGGACCGCTGCACAGCCGTATTGCAATGCTGGTATAGTGGTGCACAGGGTGGTCGTGCGTTAGCTGATATACTTTTTGGTAATTGTAATCCTTCAGGGAAGCTTCCTGTAACGTTTCACAAAGATGGAACACTTCCTGATTTTGAAGACTACAGCATGAGTGGCAGGACATATCGCTATATCGACCAGGAACCTCTATATCCTTTTGGGTATGGACTGTCGTACACTTCATTCCAATTCGCTGATTTAAGGGTAGACCCATATGAAGAGGGCAAGTCTTTGCGTGGATCGGTCACTGTTACCAACGATGGAAAACTTGACGGGGCGGAAGTTGTACAGTTCTATATTAAGAATCATGTTGTTGAAAATGCTGCTGATACGAGGAATACCAAAATACAAGATCAAATTGGAAATCAGCCGCATTATTCACTGTGCGGGATGCAGCGTTTGTTCCTGAAGGCAGGGGAAAGCAGTACAATTCAGTTTGAAATCTCACCAAAGAGCTTGGAGACGGTTCTTGAAAACGGGTCAAGAATAACAATGTATGGGCGTTACTCTCTATTTGTTGGTGGAAGCCAGCCGGATAACCGCAGCATTGAACTAACCGGCAGGCAGCCTTTGTCCGCAGTGGTTCAGATATGAGAGATCAGTGTCTTCTGAAGATATAGATAAAAATACTGGGAGTAAAATGTAAAAAAATCTTGACTTATTATTTTGTTTGGATTAAGATGGTTCCTGTGAGTTATCACAAATCTAAGAATAGGAGGCAGGTACATGTTTAAAATCGGAATTAATGCGTTTTACGCAGCCACTGTAAAAATGAATAAAGTCGGCGATTTAGTAATATCTTATAGCCCTGCCTTACTCACTGGTATCATCTGAAAGATTTGTTGTATACTGAAATGATAAGGTCGCGGGTTATACCTGCGGCCTTTGTTTTTTCTATGAAGACCGCTGCGTTTAGATTGCGGTCTCTATTTGTGTTTACAGCTAATTGGGAAATGGTCTGCTGAGTCAGGCAAAAAGTAGTTATATGAATGTAATAACCAATGAAAACAGGCGTTTGAGTTTAGGGGGAATTTTTTTGAAACGATTATTGAAATTAATGAAAAAGCAATGGTTGACCTATTTGATAGGATTAACAGCACTCATTGCATCGATTACACTGGATATGTTTAACCCTCATCTGGTAGGGAAAATCATTGACAGGGTAATCATGAACGGAGAAATGGATTACCTTCAGCCGGCATTACTGGCACTTGTGGCAATTACCATCGGCCGTGCAGTTCTTGGATATACCAAGGAATATGGGTTTGACATTTCAAGCTCGAAGGTCATTGTGAACCTGAGAAAGAATATGTTTGACCACATCCAAAAGCAGTCATTCTCCTATTTCGACGAGAACAACACCGGTGAACTTATGTCGCGAATCAAGGAAGATACTGAGAACATCATGAATGCCATTTGTTACGGAGCTATGTTGTTTCTAGAGCAGATTATCTATTTCGTCATTGCATCCGTCATTCTTTTTACAATTAATTGGAAGCTTACATTGATCAGTCTTGTGACAATGCCCATCATTGAGTATGTGGTGTTCAAACTGGAGAAACAATTCGGGATCACTTATGGAAAGATCAGTGATCAAAGGGCTCTGCTCAATACAACAGCAGAGCAGAACATATCAGGTGTGAGGATTGTTAAAGCGTTTGGCAGAGAAAAGCATGAGGTCCGGAAATTCCTTGAGCAGAATGAAGAAAATTATAAAATTAATCTGGAGCAGGCTAAGGCTATGGCAAAGTATAACCCGCCCATCGAGTTTTTGTCCAACCTTGTACTTGTTCTGGTTGTAAGCTTTGGAGGCTATTTTGTAATAGGTGGAGAATTGACATTGGGAACGTTGGTTGCATTCAGCAACTACATTTTCATGTTGATCTGGCCGATGCGCATGATGGGTTGGCTTACAAATCTGCTTGCACAATGTACGGCCTCACTTAAGAAAGTGGAAAAAATATTTAATGATGAACCAACAATAAAAAATTGTGAGGCACCAATAGTACCTGAAGAATTCCACGGACATGTGGAGTTCAAAAATGTAAGCTTTGAGTTTTCGGGAACGACAGTGCTCGAAGATATCAATATCGATGCCAAACCCGGCAGTACTGTTGCAATTATGGGAATAACAGGCGCCGGCAAGAGCTCTCTGGTTAACCTGATTGGCAGATATTATGATTGCTCGGCCGGTAAGGTGTGCTTTGATGGTAATGATGTTAAAGAGATGGATTTGTTTCTGCTCAGGAAAAATGTATCGGTTGTTATGCAGGAGACCTTCCTGTTTTCGGACACCATTGGAGAGAATATCCGGTTCGGGACTGAAGGTGTATCAGATGAGGAATTTATGGCGGCCTGCAGAGATTCTATGGTTGATGAGTTTGTTTCTCAGCTGCCGGAGGGCTACGATACTGTCATTGGTGAGCGTGGCATAGGACTTTCCGGTGGACAGAAGCAAAGAATTTCAATAGCAAGGGCGCTGGTCAGAAAAGCGAGTGTGATAGTTATGGACGACTCCACATCCGCACTGGACATGGAAACAGAATATGCAATACAGAAGGCAATGGAACGCAGAAAAGGAATTACACGATTCATCATTGCGCATAGGGTGTCAGCAGTGAAAAATGCAGATGAGATCCTTTACTTTGATGGAGGAAGAATAGTTGAGCGGGGCAATCATCAGGAACTGCTGAACCTGCGTGGATTCTATTACGACACATATTGCGAGCAGTACCGCGACTTCGTGGATGCGCTTGAAAAAGAGGTGATATAGTATGCCAATCAATAATTTCAAGGACGATGAGAAATTAGAACAAAGTCTAAACATAACAATAATAAAGCGGCTTCTGACATATCTGAAGCCCTATGGAGGAGCAGTCGCAAAGACCTTAGCCCTGATGCTGGTGGCAATTGCGGTAGAGCTTTTCAACCCGTACTTTCTGAAGCTGGGGATAGACAAGTACATTACAGCTGGAGACTGGCAGAATCTGATGATGCTCGGTGGCATAATGATACTGGTAAATGCTGTGGCGATGGTTTGTTCGCGCTTCAGGATCATTATCATGGGAAAGGTGTCCAACAGGATACTGCTTACGATACGCCAGCAGCTGTATACACATATTCAGAAGCTGTCCTTCTCATTTTTTGATAACAGGCCGACCGGTAAGATCCTTGCACGTATAATAGGAGATGTCAACTCTTTGAATGAGTTGTTCACAAACAGTGTGACCAGCTTAATTCCTGAGCTGGTAAAAATTATTTCGGTTGTCGTAATCATGATGGTGATGAACTACAGGCTTGGATTAGTTGCACTTGCAACACTTCCGTTCATGGTGTGTGTTATGTTCGTGATATCAACAGTATCCAGAAAGAGGTGGCAGGTATTCAGAAAAAAATCTTCAAATCTGAATGCATTCACACATGAAGATTTTTCCGGGATAAGGGTGGTACAGAGTTTTGCTGCTGAGCAGAGCACCTCGGCCACATTCATGGATCTCTGTAATGACTGGAGAAAAGCCTTTATCAGAGCAGTGCGTATGAATGACTTCTTCTGGCCGACAGTTGAGATGTCGTGGGGTGTCGGGACGGTTCTTG
>JAEYRF010000134.1 GCA_023409615.1 Bacillota bacterium
TGCCAACTCAGAGGCTGCAAATTTCCAGAAATGATCACGGTTTGCAAAGGTAAATGGAATGGCAAGAAGTTTGGATTTTTCTCCGCCGTAGCTTGTGAGTGAGAACGCAGAAATACGGGCTACATCGATGGTGCCGCCGCCGCCGAGCATGGTATCCAATACGTCATTTTCGGCTCCTAAGACACCACTGTGCTGAATGTCTATCTTAATTGAACCGTTGGAAAGCTCTTCAGCTTTTTCCTTAAATGTTAAGGCAGTTTTACCAACGATGGAATCGAGTGGATTCACTTCAGCATAGACCAGTGTGACTTCCGGATCCGATGCTGCCTCAGCAGGTTCTGCTGGTTTTACAGGTTCTGCCGGCTTAGCTGGTTCCGCAGGCTTGGCAGGTTCTGCAGCCTTTGTTGGTTCTGTAGACTGTGTCGGTGCAGTTAATCCACATGCTGTGATGGAAACGATGAATACCAGACATAACAGAGTGACGAATAACCTCTTTTTCATAGTACCCTCCTTATAATTTGAAAAAAATGCTAGAATTCTTACATTCGAGATTATAGCATTTTCATAAAAAAGGTAATAGCACTATAAAGTTGTATGCTAGGATAAATTCGTCATGTTGATCCTGTACTCCAGAATTTGACTCTATATTCTGTCGGTGTAATTCCCTCGGATTTCTTAAATACACGGGTAAAATAGTTTGGATCTATAAGTCCGACACAATATGTAATACCCTTCACTGTAAGCTGCGGATCCCTTAACAGTTCTTTGGCCTGAGCAATACGATAGCTGGTAAGGTAGTCTGTAAAAGTAACTCCAATGTTCTTTTTGAACAATTTTCCGAAATAGTAGGTGCTAAAACCTACATCATATGCAACTTGCTCTAAGGTAAGGTTATCACTGTAATTGTCATGGATAAACTGTATAGCTTTATCAAGAAGATCGGGCGTCTTGTTGAATTTTTGTTCCTTCAATGCTCTCAGGATCTCAAAAATATAACCGTGTATATATTTCCTTGCTTCTCCTTTGGAATCTATATTTTTTAAATCATCAAATATATTTTCTGGAATTGCAAGCTTCATCTGGCTCTCTCTGTTCAAATACCGACCCATCAGAACGAAAAACTCATATAGCTTCAGCCTGGTCTCATTCATATCGTTTGAAGCAAAGATAATATTGTCCAGGATATGATCGGCTTTCTGAATAACTGTCTCTTCCGTGTCATTGCATATGCTGTAGCATAAATCATTTTCGGTTATTTCCAATGTATTCCCGAGAAACTGGCAGTCATCTGAATTCTCCATGATTGACAGCTGCATATTCCTTGCAGCAGCCTTTGCCTGTGCAAATGATTTCCACAGCTGAGATATCTGATGATACTGTTCACCAAAGCCATAATACAGTTTCACTGCGATTTGCTCATCCAGGTCTTCTCCCGCCAACTGAATTCCATCTTCAATGAATCTTATTGATTGGCTTCTCATATCTGGCGAATATCCGAAAATCAGGATATATATAGTGTTTTTATACTGACTGGCCATGAATTTCATGCTGTTATCGAGTAAACCGGACAGTTGATGTGTAAACCTTTTCTTGATCATATTTCTGTATACATGATTTGCAGAACTGCTTCCCGAAAAATCAAACTCAACGACAACACCAAAACCTTCTTCAAACTTGTTAAGCATAAAATTCAGGTAATCTACCGCCTGATGTTCATCGATTTCACCATTGACGACAGAATTGATGAATTCATTTTCCAGATAGCCGGAGATTTGATTGATTTTTACCTCAAGTGATTCCCTTTGACGTTCCTTATGCAATTCCTCCTCCAGTTGACAGATACAGGACTGAAGAATTTCCAGTGTCTTTTCACTTGAGCCCGGTTTTACGATAAATTCCTCCACACCAATACGGATAGCTTCCTGAGCATATTCAAAGCTGTTATAAGCCGTTACAAAGATGATCTTTATCCCGGGCTTTCTCTCTCTGAGAATACGCCCTGCCTCAATGCCATTTAAGCCTGGCATTAAGATATCCAAGGTCACGATATCAGGATCAAATGCCGCTGCAATTTCAAGCGCTTCCTGACCATTGGCTGCTTCCATCACTTCGGAGATTTCAAGGCTGCTGTTTTTTACAATAAATTTTAAGGCGTCTCTTTCAATGGACTCATCATCGACAACCAATAATTTGAACACCCGAAACGCCTCCTTCACTTTGCCTTGATCCGTCTGATCAATTCACCATATTGCTCTTCATATTTATCATAAACAGGCTGTACAGCCTGAACAAAAGCTGAGCGATCCTTCAACTCAACAATTTGCACGCCTTCTTCGATGAGTTGTTCTTTTGCTTTCTCTTCCATCTCAGACCACAATTGCTTCTGATAAATTGTCGTTTCTCTGGCTGCGTTCTGGATAATTGCCCAATCCTCATCGGAAAGATTAGGTAATGCAGCCTTACTTCCGATGAGGATTTCAGGAATTCTCAGATGTTCATCCATCGTAAAATATTGGGCCACCTGATAATGGGATTGAGTCAGATAGCTTGAAAAATTATTCTCGGCTCCATCGGCAAGGCCCTGTTGGATCATGGGATAAACTTCTCCGTAGGGCTTAAGAACCCCTGTAAATCCCATGGATTTTGACATTTCCATCATCAGTGAATTCTCCATCAGCCGTATGGTAAGTCCATTAAGGTCTTCGAGCTTTTCAATAGGCTTATCCCTGGTATAGAAGCTTCTGGAGCCTGCATCAAACCAGGTAAGGCCAATAAAACCGTATTTGCCGACCCCATGGAGCAACTCATCACCGATATCACTCTCCAGCACACGCCACATATGCTCACGGTCCTCATACAGATAGGGAAGCTGCAGAACATAAAGATCAGGGACGGTTTCAACCAGATTCGCTATGGAAACCCTTGTGAAATCAATCGCACCAAAACGAACCTGTTCGATGACTTCCTGCTCAGTTCCCAATTCCTGATCGAAGTAAACGATAATCCTGATTTTCCCGTTAGTTTCCTGCTCAACTCGTCTGGCAAACTCCAAGTCAGCTTTGGCTGTGGGATGAGAGCTGGGATGAGATTCTGCAAGCCTGAATGTATAGGAATAGCTTTCCTTCATGCTTGTGTGAATCGGTTTGCAGCCGGTTACTGCAAGACAAAAGGCAATTATAACACAAATACTGAAAATCAGCTTACAGCTACGCATTCAGAAACGTCTCCTTTGCAAATCTGATTTCTACACTTGTTCCCTTGTTGATCCGGCTGCGAATGGTAAGCTGGCTGCCCTGTCCGCCGGCTATATGCAGCCGGTGATAGACATTCGCAACACCGATACTGTTTTCTGCAGACACATCAAAGTTTCTGATCTGCCTCAGAACTTCTTTAGACATTCCGATACCGGTATCTGTAATACGCACAACGACAAAAGCCTGACCTATACTATTATGTATAACCATCGCCTTTACTCTAATCTTGCCGCCCGTGACCTTCGGTTCAATGCCATGGATAATCGCATTTTCAACTAAGGGCTGAAAGATAAAAACAGGGACGGGAATCTTTTTGCATTCATCACTCACCATTTCAATATAATTCAAACGATCACCGAATCGCACCTTTTGTAGATAGATATACTCCCCAATAATGTACATTTCCTCCGACATAGGCACAATGGTGCTTTTTTGCTGCAGCCTGTATCGGAACAGGTTTGACAACGTCTGTGTAAGCTTTACCGATTTATCTGCATTCTCAAACATTGCTGTCCTGGATATGGTATTTAAGGTATTGAATAAAAAATGGGGATTGATTTGGGATTGAAGCGCCTCAAAATGTGCTTCTTTCACAAGTTGCTCCATTCGGATAATTTTCAGCTCCTCATCATGCAGCTTTTTCTCAATCTCCACTTTCAGCTTTAAGTCTTGAACATACTTACGGATGTTAGCGCTCATGGTGCTGAAGGAATCGGCAAGGACACCGATCTCATCCCTGGAGCGAATCGAAACAGGCTTGACATCCAGATTGCCCTGTGCCATGTTCATTGAAGCTTGTGCCAGCTTCTTAATCGGATTAACCAGTTTGTTTGTCAGAAAAAGGCCAATCAGCATGGAAAACAAGAACATTGCCACGATTGTTATTAAGGAAAGCTGTCGCATGACTTCCGCTTCTCTGACCACTTGGCTGTATAATTTCCTACCCTCACTCAGGCTAAGATTCAAAAGTGATTGAATGTACCCATGTGTATATTTTTGAATATCGCGCCCTTCATAGAAACTGACATAATAATTCTTGATACCATTTTCCCTGTCTGATATGGCTTTTTCAAAACTGTTGAAATACATAGTTGTAGAATTGGCAATGGCTTTGATATTAAAATAGATATCCAACGAATTGTAATCTTCGTATAGTGGATCGATCATACTCTGGATTTCTTCCTTTGTTATTTGATACTGCTTTTTTTCCTCAGGCTCCAAGGTTTTGAGAAAAGAATCCAGAGCGTTGTAATTATCCTCGACGAGCAGCTGCATGCGGTTTATCTTGTAATAATTCATCACAGTATTATTAAATTGATCTGTTATCGTATAGTTGTTGTTGTTCAAGTATAGGTTTAAAACAGATACGAGCGTCAGCACGCAAAAAAAGCAGGTCAGAAATTTGACGCGTATGGACAAATGCCCCCATATTTCACTTATTCGCTTAAATAACATTGAATTGCTCCATGTTTTGATTTCTTTTTAATCATAACATTTGGAAAATCAGCTGTCTATATGTTTCGAATTGCAAGATATCGTTTCTATTCTAGAAAATCTTCGCGGATTGGTGTAAATACATCTAGAATTATTGAGTCTTCTAAAGCAGTTACACCATGGGGCACATCAAATCCCGCATAAAAGCTGTCGCCCTCATTAACTATTTTCTTCTCTTCTCCAACGACAATCTCAAAGCTCCCCTTTACAATATAGCTTATCTGCTCATGTCCCTCATGAGCGTGCACTTCGCCCACGCCTCCTTTTTTAAATACAACCTCCACCATCATGAGTGACCCGCATGTGCTAAGGATCTTTCTGCTCACCTTTTCATCAAGCTGTTTTGATTTAGTACTCTCATTATTAATAATCACACTTTCTTCTCCTTTTCAGTTTACAGAGAAAGAGCCCGAAAGTTTAATTCTCAGGCTCTTTTTCTTTCAAATCATTCAGATTGTAAGTAATACATTTCGATGCTCTCCTGGAGCTGGTTGTTTTTGCAGCAGCCTTTGCTGTTTCGGCTTTTACCATACCGGCCTTTTTAACAGCTGTTTTCGCCCTTGAGGAGGTCTTTTTTTCAGATGCCGGATTGCCTGCGGCTCTGAGCGAACAGTTCTTGTTCGAACAACGATTATCGATAACCAATGAGCCGCATTCACAAAAATCGGCCAATTAAATCACTCCTTTAGTATTCTCTCTTGTATTATACCTTAAAAATGATATTATAATAATAGGCTTTTATAAAATAAACATGTTCAAGCCAGTAGTGTCAATGCCTGATACTGAATGCATTATTCAAAGTACTAAGTACCGAATACCGGAGAGCGCTAATGTTTAGAAAAAAAATATTAATTATCGACGATACAGATCTTATGATAAGGCTCACAAAGGATATACTGACAGAGAATGGTTATGAAGTTGTGTCTGCCAATAATGGGATTGACGGAATCAAGATGGTAATGGCAGAGAAGCCTGACTTATTGCTTCTAGATGTAGTTATGCCCGGAATTGATGGTTTTGAGGTCTGTAAAATGCTCAGACAGGATGAAAGTAACAACTTGATGCCGATTATTATGCTTACGGCACAGGGCAATGAGGAGGACAAGCTCACCGGCCTTGAACTGGGGGCTGACGATTATATTACCAAGCCGTTCAATCCCCGTGAACTGATCAGCAGAGTTAGAAATACACTGATTCGTATCGAAAGAAACAGATGGGCGAATCCGTTGACAGGACTGCCGGGGAACACCGAGATACAATCGGAGATTAACTACAGAATCGCAAAAGAATTGTTATTTTCGGTACTATATCTGGATGTGGACAATTTCAAGGCATATAATGATGCCTATGGGTTTGCCAGAGGCGATACAGCAATTAAATTGATTGCAGATATTCTGCTGGACATTGTGCCTGCTTTCGGCTTACAGAGCGATTTTATCGGGCACATTGGCGGAGATGATTTTGTAGTAATCACTACCCCCGAATATGTAGATGACATATGCGATAACATAATAAAGGAATTTGACGAGAGAGTACCGGAGCTCTATTCGGAATCCGACAGAAAAGCCGGATTTATCAGTACTGCCAATCGGAAGGGATATATCATCAGGTATCCGATTATGACCATTTCAATTGCAGCCGTGTCCAATGAGTTCAGAGTATTGTATAACCATATACAGGTTGGAGAACTCGCAGCGGAACTGAAGAAAAAGGCTAAATCAATTACCGGAAGCGTATATCTGAAGGATATGCGACGACAAAAGCAATAGGAGATATCAATTATGAAACAATATTTTCGAACAGGCGGAAAAATACTATATGATTATGTAATGTCGCTGGTCATTTTTATCGTCTTTCTATATCCATTTATCGGATTGGCAAAAGAAAACATATACACATGGCTTCCTTTATACTGTATCATAGTATTTCTTTTTACGTTCTTCCTTATTTATTTCGATATGAAGGATTTGGCTATTAAAGAGAAAAAACCACAGTATAAGTTGAATCCTTATCCGCTTAAAGGGCTGATTTATGGGCTCGTTGCGATCATACCGGTCGCAGTTGCAGCCGGTGTATTGTCACTGCTTCATTTTGAGAACAGTGTAGCAGACAGGATCAGGCATCTATCTGTTAACATACTTCTTGGGCCGATGTACTTTATTATCGGATGGATGAAGGAATCCTTTTTTGGATATGTCATAGCTATACTCGTGATTCCAATTCTGGCAATGCTGGGATACCTGGCGGGACACTTTGGCATCAATATCTTCAGGACTATTTTTAAGAAGAAAGAAGTTGTCCAGGAAAAGGGTTTCACAAAGAGCCCATGGAATCCGACTATAGATCAGAAGAAGACAGGGAAAAAGAAGAAAAAGAGCAGTTCAGGAGGGCAGTAAGTTGAACAGGCAAGCCGAATTTTTTTTTGACAGTTACAGTTTGGCCGAAGAGGCAGCATATGATAATTATTTTAAGATAAATGAAGGAAATTACAACATAGACAACCACAAAAATGATAACACTATTGAGGCTTACCTGCAAAACGAGATTGGCAAATGGCTATCAACGCCATCTGAGATGCTGGAGGACATGACTCCTGTAGAATTTCTGAATACTGTCCGCGGCCTGGAGCAATTGACAGAGATGTTCACTTATGGTGCTGTTAAATGTGATAATGCTTTGCCTGAGATTTTTCTCAATAAATATAGGGATTATGGAGAAGATGCAATAAATACACTGCTTGGTATTATTACTCACTGGCAGGCAGAGTGCAGTGAAGAAATGATGCTTGTGGCTGTTATGGCAGTAAAGCTGATGGGAAAGTGGAAGGTTAGCAGTGCGGCAGAGCCCCTAATACAGGTACTTGGTACAGGTAGTGATACTTGTGAACTAATGTTTGAAACCGTTACAGATGCACTGATATGCATAGGTATGCCGGCCTTGGACAGTATTTTGTCAGCACTCGATCATGGGTTGCATTCCCAGACTGCAATTGAATATCTTATTATGGCTTTGTCTGCAATTGGAAGAGAAAATCCTTCCGATAGAATTTATAAAAGTCTGAGGAATGTCTTTACACAATTAAGTAATAAAATCGCAGCAGCATCCTCTCTTGCGGATTATGGTGATGGCAAAGCAATCCCCGTGCTCCGTGGTTATCTGGAAAAGCATATTCATCAGATTGATGCACAGACATTTCATGAAATTGTCTCAGCCATTCGTTGTCTTGGTGGAAAGACAGACGATCTTGTATATAAAAAATAATTATTGATAACAGCTAATAGTGGGTGTAATATGGCCAACCCGTCTTCGAATATCCTAATAACGAGTATACTTGTAACGAATTAGTATTGGGAGACGGAATAGTATGATTATTGTCATGAGAAAATCCAATGTCATTTTGATAGGCTTGATTTTTGCTCTGCTTTTAGCTATCTACAGCCTGAATATGAATGCGGATACACAGGCTTCTACAGTTGCCGGTAAAGAGCAGAAGGAAAAAACCGTAATCATTGATGCGGGCCATGGGGGGGAGGATCCTGGCAAGATCAGCAATTACAGTGATCTTAAGGAAAAAGATCTGAACCTTAAGGTTGCCTTTTTGGTCAAAGAGTTACTGGAAAACGACGGGTACACAGTCATTATGACACGCGAAGAGGATATACTTGCCTATAGCGAAGGCACAACAAACATTTATAATAAAAGACTTCAGGATCTTACCCGAAGAAAAGGCATCATGGATAACAGCGGTGCTCTGGCGGTTGTAAGCATTCACATGAATAGTTTTCAGGAAGCTCAATATTATGGTGCACAGACATTTTACCCGCCGAATTCAACAGATAGTTTAAAGCTGGCAACCTGTATCCAAGAAGCTATGAGGGAAAGTGTGGATAAAAGTAATAAGCGACAGCCTGCGGAAAAAAAGGACCCGATAGTAATATTGAAGAATCTGAAAACACCTACGACCATTGTTGAATGTGGTTTCCTGTCAAATGCAGAAGAGGAGCAGAAACTGGCCACCGAGGAGTACCGGCAGAGAATTGCTGAAGCCATCAAAAAGGGGATAGACAACTATTTTAAATAAAGCTGTCTATCTCTGATGGACTACTGAAACAGTCGTCTCCTGCAGGCTTTCCATCTGCTCCTGATAGGATGACCAGTCGCTGTATAGCTG
>JAEYRF010000013.1 GCA_023409615.1 Bacillota bacterium
GTAGAGGGCAGAAGTGCTATTATTGAAGGCTGCGGAAGGCTGACCGGCGCCAAGGTGAAAGCCACGGACCTGCGGGCCGGCGCGGCATTGATCCTGGCCGGACTTAGTGCTGAGGGCACCACGGAAATAATGGATATTGAACATGTGGATAGAGGATACATCAGGATTGATGAAAAACTTAAAAGTCTGGGAGCGAATATTGCCAGAGTAGACGGAGACTAGACAGGCCCACCCCTGAAGGGACAAAGTATGCAGGTTGAACTGCATACTTTTTTTTTATGTGAATATACATTATGTAAGTCGACGAATCAGGGGGGTCCATGAAGAAACTTATTTACTATGCCGGAATAATGATTGCTATCGTTGTCCTCCTTCCAATGATTATTGTAAGAGGTTGTTCCACTTCCACTTCCCCTTCCCCCTCCCCTTCACCTTTAAGTCCTCCCACATCTCCCCCAAAAGAAGAGATTTTTGTGGAGGAAATAAAAATTACTGTATATAATGCCTCACTAGACAAATCACAGGAAATGAATCTTGAGGAGTATATAAAGGAGGTCGTTGCTGCTGAAATGCCTGCTGACTTTTCTATGGAAGCACTGAAAGCACAGGCGGTTGCTGCAAGAACCTTCGCATATGGGCGAATGTCTGGCGTCTATAGCTCAAAGCAAGGAGTACATGATGGTGCGGACGTTTGTACCGAGTCAACCCACTGTCAGGCGTGGATGGAGAAAGAGGCTGCAATGAAAAAATGGAGCGTGCTGTTTGCGTCCAGGAACTGGGGTAAAATTGAAAAGGCCGTCAATGATACAAAGGGTTTGATTGTTGTTTATCAAGGAGGCATAGCCAATACGCTTTTTCATGCCAGCAGTGCTGAAAAGACAGAGAGCGTCGAAGAGGTCTGGTCAGGGTCGCCCGTCCCTTACCTGCAAAGTGTAGAAAGCAGTGGTGAAGAATCATCGAAAGGGTATGTCACCATAAAATCATTGAATATGGAACAAATGCTTGAGAAGCTTCGTGAGAAGTATCCCGAGGTTGAATTTAGCAAGGATGATATTTTCGAAAGCATAAAAATATTGGATTATACAGTTGGTGGTAGAGTAAAAACATTAAGAATCGGAGAAATTACTATGAAGGGAACTGAGTTTCGAACCCTTTTCGGTCTCCGTTCGGCTTGCTTCACGATTGAGCAGGATGAAGGCGATAGGTTGAAGGTCACTACAAAAGGTTTCGGGCACGGTGTGGGGATGAGTCAGTGGGGAGCAGATTCATTGGCGAAAAAAGGAGGTACTTTCAAGGAAATACTTGAGCATTACTATCGCGGGGCTAACGTGATTACCATACAAAGCTTTGAACAACGTCTTTAAATTTTTTCACTCCATATGTATATCATTAACATATACGGAAACAATACTATATGGAGGTGGAATCTGTGAATATGAAAAAGTCGTTTCCAGAAGAAAAAGGATCAAAAAAAGGGATAAAGGAGTTTCTTGAAAAGAAAGGTTTTTATATTGTTCTACTACTGTGTATAGCAGTTGTGGCAGGTACTGCAATATATGTCACCATGCGTAATGCAGCTCCGGTTGATCCCGATTATGAGGCAGAGAATTTTACGAATGAGTATGAAGATGGGCTGGTGGCGGAAGATGTTGCGCTGAATGCATCTGAGAAGCTTACTACTCAGGGAGATGAGGGTGATCAAGCAACTGCTGCAGGAGTATCTGATATCGGCAGTCCCGCTTCTGTGACCAACACAGATGGCAGTAACGCCGCAAAGACTGACAAGGACAAAGGCAAGACAACAGACCCGAAGGAATCTGACAAACCTGAAAAAACTACAACACCCAAATCTAAAACAACTCCTGAAAAGCGACAGAGCTTTATAATGCCTGTTGACGGAGCAGTCACACTAGAATATGCCATGGACAAGCTGGTGTATTCGAAGACACTTGAGGAATGGCGTGCGCATTCCGGCATTGACATTGCTTCCGACAGGGGGACTCCTGTCAAGGCCGTTGCCGAAGGTGTAGTTTGTGATATTCGCAATGATTTGTATTATGGGATCACAGTATTGATTGATCACGGGGACGACCTGAAATCGCTTTATAGAAATCTTGCCGCGGATGATATTGTGACTGTAAACCAAAAGGTCAAACAGGGTGAGACTATTGGAAGCATTGGCAATACTGCCATGGATGAATCATCAGAACAGCCGCACCTTCATTTCGAAGTACTTGAGAAGGACGTTTATACAGATCCCGATGCATATCTTCCGAAGATTGCAGAGGAATAAATCTTCAATAGACCGAGTGTAACCTTTTAATAATAGTGCTTGTTAAAAAATAAAGGCGTGTGTAATTCTGCAATTTAAGCGGAATTATATCTGCCTTTTCTTTTTATTCCCCTATTTAATTCATATAGACAGCGTACAGGGCATATATATACTGTAGGTGTGTAAAGAGGCCGTGCATACGGTTCTTATTTCTGAAAGATAAGAGGTAAATGCCTTCAAATACAAGTAATTTTTACGCATTCTCCACAGTATGACTTGAAGAGGGGGTATACATAATTGAAAGGATATATCGAAGAGAGGGCAATAGAATTGGCAAGCTACATTATTGAGAAAAAGACGACCGTCAGGGCAGCTGCGAAAAAATTCGGCATTAGTAAAAGTACGGTACATAAGGACGTGACGGAAAGGCTTGTTAAAGTGAATTCCGAACTGGCTGATAACGTGAGGGTTGTGCTTGAAGAAAACAAAGCGGAGAGGCATATTAGAGGTGGAGAAGCAACAAAAGCTAAATATCAGGTGGTAAGTGCAAAAACAGTGTAAGTCTGCTCTTTTCCGATGCTATTCTAAAGTAAAAAAATATGCAGTACCTAAGGCAGTCCCGGAGCCGGAGCAAATATTCCATTTGTTCTGGCTTTGACTTATGGCTGCAGTATCAAAATCTATTGTTGCATAATTGTAATATTATGATAAGATAAGTTTATAGTTTTGCAAAATTTTCTATATGCATTCTAGCTATTTTACATAAAGATACGAATAACGACACGATTTACAAAAGGGGTGTTTTCTTTGGGCTTGGGACAAGATATCGGTATTGACCTCGGAACAGCTTCGGTGCTTGTTTATATCAAGGGTAAAGGTATTGTACTGCGGGAACCTTCTGTAGTAGCTATAGAAAAGAATTCAAACAAGCTCCTTGCAGTAGGAGAGGAAGCTCGTCGGATGCTTGGCAGGACGCCGGGCAATATTGTTGCAATCAGGCCTCTTAGTGATGGCGTAATCTCTGATTATGACATCACAGAGAGAATGTTAAAGCATTTTATCAATAAGATATGTGGTAATAAAGGGTTGAGACTTTTTAAACCGAGGATCATGGTCTGTGTACCCAGCGGTGTAACTGAGGTCGAAAGACGTGCGGTTATTGACGCGGCTATGCAGGCAGGTGCCAGAAAGACCTATCTGATTGAGGAACCCATCGCTGCGGCTATAGGTGCAGGAATCGACATATCGAAAGCCTGCGGCAGCATGGTAGTCGACATAGGTGGCGGAACAACGGATATCGCAGTAATATCCCTGGGCGGCACAGTGGTTTCATCCTCACTCAAGGTTGCCGGCGATAAGTATGACGAGGCAATTGTCAGGTATATGAGAAAGAAACATAATATAATGATTGGCGAACGTACGTCGGAAGAGTTGAAGATTAATATTGGAACCGTCTATCCAAGGGTCCAGGAAGTGTCTATGGATGTAAGAGGCAGAAATCTGATATCAGGGCTGCCAAAGACGATTTCCGTCACTTCCGCTGAAATAATGGAGGCTCTCGAGGAGCCTATGTCAAGTATTATTGAAGCAGTACATGCTGTGCTGGAGAGAACACCTCCGGAACTCGCGGCAGACATTAGCGATAGAGGTATTGTTCTGACCGGCGGAGGCAGTCTTGTATATGGTCTGGACAAGCTGCTGCAGGAGAAGACAGGCATCAATGTAATCATCGCGGATGATGCTATTTCGTGTGTTGCATTGGGTACCGGGGAAGCGCTCAATAATATCGAAGCGATTGAACAGAGTGCGACTGCCGAAAGCAAATACGGGAAATTACGATAAAATAGAATAAAATGTGCTGAATAATAGGCCTAATTAAAAGACTGGATGTACTGATGTACACCAGTTTTTTTATGCTTGTTTTTGTTTGTTAAATCGTTAAGAGGATTGGATTTCTTTCCGATAATATTATTAGTGCACATGCTTTGTGTAAATTGATGTTCAAGGAGTTTCTATGGTACGTGGGTTATACACCTCCGGCTGGAGTATGCTGGCGATTCAGAAAAAGATGGACATTGTTTCAAATAATATGGCTAATGCCAGTACCAGCGGATACAAAAAGGACACTATGGTATTTGAAAGCTTCCCTGATGTCATGACTAAAATATTGAGAGATACCGACACTGCATCGGCCAGACCGTATAATATCGGGACTATGGAGCTTGGCAACGATGTTGGTGAAGTTTTTACATACTATTCACAGGGGCAGCTGAGCAGGACGGAGAACAACCTTGATATGGCCATCAGAGACAGCAGCAATGCTTTTTTTACTGTTGCTGTTCCGAACGCTGAGGGCGAAGTTAGTGCTTTCTACACCAGGGATGGTTCTTTTGTCAGAAGCAGCAGCAATTCTCTGGTTACTAAAGAGGGATATACTGTTCTCGGCGAGAATGGCCCTATTATTTTAGAAAGCGGCGACTTTAGTGTTGGGGAAGACGGAACAATAACTCAGGAAGGTGTAATCATAGACAGGTTATTGATTACTGAATTCGCAGATACATCAGCATTGAGGAAATATGGGATGAATCTGATACAGGCAAATGAGGACGCCGAGGTAGTGAAATTTACCGGCACGGTCGAACAGGGCAGCATGGAATTGTCAAATGTCAATATTGTAAGAGAAATGGTTGATATGATCACAGTTTTACGTTCTTATGAAGCCAACCAGAAGATATTGCAAGCTATTGACCAGACACTGGACAAAGCGGTCAATCAGGTCGGAGCTGTTAGATAGCGATAATATTAGCAGTTTATTCGAAAGCAAATCAGGAGGGACATCAATATGATGAGAGCACTTTGGACTGCAGCATCGGGGATGTTGGCGCAGCAGATGAATGTGGATGTTATTTCAAACAATCTCGCGAATGTGAATACCACTGCATATAAAAAAGAACGGATAGAATTTAAGGATCTGCTTTATGAGACTATGGACAGAGCCCGTGTGCTGGCGGATGGCGGTAAGCCTGTCAATCTGCAGGTTGGACATGGTACAACAGCGGTAGCTACACTGAAAGACTTTCAATCCGGCAGCCCTGAGGAAACCGGTAATCCTCTTGATTTCTTTATCGATGGGGATGCATTTTTCATGATACAGGGACCGACAGGTGATATCAACTATACCAGGGACGGCAGCTTCAAGATCAGCTTGACCGATATGGGGAAGATGCTTACAACATCAGAGGGTTATCCTGTGCTGGATGAGTCGGAGTCACCCATATATATTGATGTAGACCTATCAAAGCTGAATGTTTCACAAAATGGTGAATTAAGCTACACTGATGAGGATGGATTATCTGTCCCAACCGGCCAGGTCATTGGCCTTGTATACTTTGACAATAGAAGCGGACTGGAGAGTATCGGAAGAAATCTCTATAAGGGTACTGAAGCGGCCGGAGTTCCTGTTCTGGCACTGGACTCCACACAGGTGAGTCTGATTAATCAGAATTTCATTGAATCCTCCAATGTAAAAACTGTCGAGGAAATGGTAAAGCTAATTGTTGCACAAAGGGCGTATGAGTTGAATTCCAAGGCAATACAGTCCTCTGATGAAATGCTCGGTATTGCAAATAACCTGAGAAGATAATAATATTATCATGAGGGATCAAGGAAATGGATATTGGCAAGATTAGTTCAAATATTACTGGTGAGTACACGAACAACGCATCGAATTCTGTTAAGCAGGCTTCTGATGACAGCTTTGCCAAGCGTTTGGAATCGGCATCACAGAGCAACGATGATAAAGAGTTGAAGAAAGTCTGCCAGGAATTTGAAGCTATTATGCTGGATATGATGTACAAGCAGATGAAGGCGACTGTTGTAAAATCTGACCTTATTGAAGAGGACCCGGGAACTTCGATTTTTGAATCTATGCAGGATGAAGAACTTATGAAGCAGGCTTCAAGAACAGGGTCGTTGGGACTTGCAGAGTCTCTGTACAAGCAATTGTCCAAACAATACGGCAAAGCTGTCCCTGAAATGGCCGCTGCGGCTGCGACAGGGCCGAAGATAAGTGCGAGATCGGAAACAGTACAGGAAAGTGAGCCTGGTGGTGAAGAAGTCGAAGAATAAGAAAACAGTAAAAATCGTTATCATATTGGTGATAGGAATTGTGTCCCTCATGTTATTGTATGCGGGGCATTTTTTATTACGAAGCAGTGAGGAGATCCTGCCTGAGCCTCAGGAGACCACTGCGCCGGAGGATATGGCTGAAGCGGCAGATACTGTTATACAGCCTGCAGGCGATCCTGTGAAGTACATTCACCGGTCAGAGACGATCAACGGCCTGAAGCAGGAGATTAATATTCTTGAAATCAATCCCGGGGCGCCTGGAGTTAAAATACAGCCTGTTCTGTCCCATGACCTCATATATGGCTTTGAGCCTCTCAGCGAAATGTCAGCCAGACGAAATGCCTATGCGGCAGTCAATGGTGGTTTTTTTCGGGATTTTGGACTTCCGTCGGGTATGGTCGTTATCAATGGTAAGCTTTTTTCAAAATCGACAGGTGACTACCCCGTTTTTGTCATAGAAGACGGTAAGGCAGAATTTCGAGAAATCGACAGCGAACTTTTTGTTGAATTCTGGAGAAGCACCGATGTTAATACGGGCGCGGGTACTGGTATGATTTCACTTGACAACATTAATTTTCCGCCTTCCGGCAGGCAGACTGTGGTTTACACTCCTGTATATGGACGAAATAACAGAGCGCAGGCTAAGAACATTTCGGCAACTGTTGAAGGCGGAGTTGTTACAAGGATTGCAGATTACACTGGTGAGGCTGCGATCCCTGACGATGGGATGCTGGTATCATTTTTTGATACACAAAAGTATGCCGGCATCGAACTGCCATTCAGAGTGGGCGATTCTGTAAGGTTGATTCATGAACCTGATATGACTGGAGAGGTGGAGGCTTATGAGTGCGGCAGCTGGCTTGTCAGGGATGGAGTGGCAGTTGTGAAGGATAAGGATGCGTGGGTTGGGGTTTTAACTAACCGTGACCCGAGGACCGCTGTTGGAGTCAAGGAGGATGGGACAGTTCTTCTGCTTACTGCGGATGGCAGGCAACCGGGGTACAGTGCGGGGTTTACAGGGAAGGAACTGGCGGAATACCTGATCAGCTGTGGCGTTAAGGATGCAGCAATGCTGGATGGTGGAGCGTCTACTGAAATGCTGCTGGAAGGAAGGCTTGTAAGTCGTCCTTCTCATAAGGGCGAGGAGAGGCCTTTGGCCGGGGGTATATTAGTATTGATGGAGTGAGGAGAGGCACCGGGCACCTGCTGATATGGATTGCTGCTTGTAGATGAGAGTGGCTTTTTGTCGCAGGCATTAAAAATAGAAAAACAATTGTTCAAGCGTATTTTTCAGATTGAATTCAAAGTCAGCAACGCGCAATTTATCATAGGAGTCTGCCTTAAGGAAGGGATTGTGAGAGATCTCATGCTCATTGATCCAGCCGAGCTTGTAATAGGCATGCCATGTGCCCTGGCGGATAATCATCTCCTGTATATAGGAAAGGCGTTCACCCATATTACACAGATACAGTCCGCAGCTATATGGACGAATTGTATATTGTGAGCAGAGGTTGTTCTCCAGAAAGCAGCATACTTCCGGAGCAGCACCGGACTGAATGGGCTGCCTTGTTTTCCTGGCCAGAATGATAGGCTCAGCATTGTTATACTCAAATAGAATAGTGGCTTCAAGAGGTTTGATAGAGGCCGATTGTGCCATTTCCAGGATTGCCTTGCGGCGAAATGCCATATCCGGTTTTTCCGGTAGTACCAGAGTGCTCTGTATGGCCTGCTCAAAGCTTATGTGCATACCCTCAAGTATAGCCGGGATATCCAGACCTAGAACAGGGATATCATCACTGCAGCACTCCCCACAGCCCTTACATTCACTTGTCTTTAGTCCGCAGGTCAATCTGAAGGCTTCAAGTTCCATAGCCAACTCCGTAAGAGTGGTATCCGGGTCATAATATTTTAGCTCAATTTCTTCATCATCAGCGATAAATTCGATCATCGTATAAACACTTCCTGTTTATTATTGTACAGCCATATTGCACAAGAAACATACATGTGCAATCATGTCATAACTTATACTCGTAATATGATATCAGAATAGAGCAGGTCGGGCAACGCCGGTTTAAAATTCTCATGACGCAATGAAGTGCACCTGAGATCCGCACAAAGGCCAAAAAACGTATATTACATAAATATTACATATGAAAATTGTGGAACTATTTATAAATGGTCAAGTCTAATTGTTTGTGGTGCACGTGAGTATATTTGCGAAAGTACCATAAATAATTTTGCAAGGGGATGAACCGTTTGAAAAGTAAAATTGCATTGATTCTATCGTTCATACTCATTTTTACTCTGGCTTTGCCGATACAGGGTTTTGCAGCAGAAATGAGCGAAGAACTTGAGAATGCTATCAAGGTAGCAAGGACAAAGTTTTCGATACCCGACGATTATACGTTTTCGTCCAGTATCAGTACATCTGGCAACAAAAAGGTTTTTTATCTGAATTATTCAAGCAAGGATACTCTAAACCAGTCAAACATTAACATAGCTGTAGATAATAATGGTATGATAGTCGAATACAACAAGTATACTCCATATGATTACATACAGACAAAGAAGCTGCCAAAGCTCAGCAGACAGGATGCTAAAGTGAAGGCTGATGCTCATATTAACATGATTGAAACAGGCCTGCTGGATGAGCTTCAATACCAGGAATCCAATCAGGATAGCATTTTGAATACAAGCTACTATTTCAACTATTACAGGGTGGTCAACGGCGTACCCTTTTATAATGACAGGGTCTATGTTACAGTAAACCGCGATACCGGTGAATTACAGAATTATTCACGTAGCTGGACTGACAAAATAGATTTTCCATCCGCTGCCAATGCTATTACGTTGAAAGAGGCTGAAGCAGCCTATGTGAAAAATCTCGGACTCAGGCTGATATATAAGTATACGCAAAAGGATGATGTGCTCACATCATATCCTGTATATGTACCCGTCTACAACAATGGGAATTACGCTGTAGATGCAATGACAGGAGAAAGAGTCCGCCTATACAGCAATTACTATTATGGCTTATACGATGAAGCAGAGGTGACCTTTAGTGAAGAAAAGGCCAAAGTCTCTGCTGCTGCAGGAGGAATTCAGCTAAACCCCGAAGAATTGGAAGCTGTCCAGGAGGCTGCAAATCTGATTTCTCAGGAGGCAGCTGAAAAGGCCGCCCGTACCGCAAAATTCATTGATATCAGTGATGGTCATAAGCTGCAAAACTACTATCTGGGTACCAATTGGCCGGACAGAAAAGAATATACATGGACTTTGAATTTCAACAAACCGGCTGATGAAAATAATGTATATGAAGATTACATAAGTGTTTCGATCAATGCAAAAACCAGTGAGATCACAAGCTTTTACAGAGGAAAGCCCTATACTGAGGGAGCAAAACCAAAGAATGACAAGGTAACGGCAAAGGCAGCGGTAGATGCCTTCCTAAAGACATATTACCCGCAGTACTATAAACAGATGGAATATAATGAACTGGCAGACGATTACCAGATTTACTCAGAGGGTGCTATTCCCACAAACTATAATTTCTCCTATTCAAGATTGGTAAATGGAATACCCTTCCCGGATAATGGAGTCAATATCAGCTACGATAATGTGAATGGAATCATCAGCAATTTTAATCTGAACTGGTATAACATTGACTTCCCGACGATTGATAAGGTAATTGGGCTGGAAGCGGCCAACGAAAGCCTCTTTAAGAAAGCAGGACTGGGTCTGGAATATAAGCTTCAATACACGGGAAATGCAGATCGTATATATACCCCTGAATCTATGGATAACGCAAAAGTACAGTTAGTCTATGCACTCAATCCGAATAAGCCTCTGTTTATTGATGCAAACACCGGTGTACTGCAAAATTATGACGGTATTGAATACAAAGAGCCGGAAAAGATTGAGTATACTGATATCAAGGGACATTTTGCACAGAAGCAGATCATGGTGCTTGCCGATAACGGTATCTATCTGGAAGGCAAGGAGTTCAAGCCAAACGAAGCGATTACACAGCTTGATTTCATGAAATTGCTTTCAAAGACACTCAATTACTATGGACCTGTGATTTCGGCAAAGACAACAGGCGCAGAAGTTGATGAATTATATGTATACCTCCAGAGAGAGGGTATTGTGAAGGAAGGCGAAAAGCAGCCGACCAAAACGGTGACCAGGGAAGAAGCTGTAAAATATATCATAAGGGCTCTGAAATACGATAAGGTGGCTGATATTAGCAGTATATTCAATATACATTTCGGGGATAAGGCAGCCATCAGCAAAGGATTGTCAGGGTATGTGGCGATTGCAGCGGGCCTTGGTATTGTAAACGGCGACGGCGTAAACTTTATGCCGGCACGTAATATTACAAGAGGAGAATCTGCGGTGATGATTTACAACTACCTGCAGTCATAAAGAGGAACCTAAGGGATGCGATTGCAGATAATCTGCTGCCGCGTCCCTTTTTTCGATTAGTGTGGTGTTTTTGGGGCTTCATATTTCGCTATGGTTGTTCTATTTCCGGTATAGTTATTCATTGCAGTATATAATGCCCTTTAGTCCTGAGCCCGCCGATGCCCTTGCTCCCTGATTGTGTTAGCCTGGCGATCTGATCCGGCGTTACAAATACACGTGAGTCGGTTAAGGAGATCCTGTCACCTACCTTTGCAGGATCCAGTGCATGAATTAGTATTCTGCCCGGTGAGCTTGCAAAGTTGGCGCCGGCTTCCATGATTCCTTCAAAGTAAGACTGACATGCTCCTGAGAAGATACACAATCTTTCAAAAGAAGGCTCATATTTTCTTGCTATTTGAGCTGTCTGAATAAAGTACCTGGAATTCCGGTAACTATCCAGAGAATTCATCTTGACTGCATTCTTCTTCAAGCCGTCATGTCCTGTAGCAATCAATATATCAGCCTTTGTGGATGCTAAAAGAGATCTGACACTGCCAGGCTGTTCACTTTCCGGAATGACGCGGCCATAGGCTTTTATTTTTGCATCCCGGTAATAGTTTTGGCACATTTCCAAAAAATCGGCACTGGAGTCTATGTGAAGTATCGTACCGGGTTTGCCCCGAACTCTCTGAAACAGCTGCAATGGTAAGACGCCACGGGACATGTGGTGAATGCCTTCTGCCGAAAGTCTGCTTTTTAATTCACGTTTAACATCCTCCGGATCCTTCCACTCCAGATCGCTCTCTTCCGAATCAGCCATGATTCTGTAAATCATACCTTTTAAGATATACGCTCTTCTGCCATTCGTTTTGTTTGTTATATCAGCAATTCTAAAATGAATATCTCCGCCATAAGATTTTCGGGTAACAATATCCCCGACCCGTAAAGAATCCATATGACCACCCTTCAAGTTACATAATTCGTATTACATAATATGAAGGGTGCTATAGGTTGGGAACAATAGATGATTAGTTTATTTTATTGTCGTTTTCAATTGTTGTGAAGGTGAAACCCTGTCATAATTGCTTCTGCTACTTCAGACGGGGAAATGGCGGTTGCATCAAGGATCAGATCGTAATTGTCCGGATTGGAGCAATTTACGCCGTATTTTGTAATGTATCTGAGATTCTCGCTTTTTTTGCGCTCGATCAGGCTCAATCTTGCCGCTTCAGGGCTTTGGTATTTCTCTACGGCCCCTCTCTTATCGTTTACGACTCTGCGGGCTGCCTCATTGGGGTCTACAGTCAGATATACCTTATAGGTGTCAGGTACAAAATGCCATGCCATTCTGGAGTCAAGCACCATGTCCTCATCTCGCCTGCCTATGAGGGTAAGCTCGGAATCGATCTCCTCATCAATCTCCGGGTGTGTCTCCATATATTTGTTAAAGGCCAATATATCCATATTATACTTAACCGCTAATGAACGCTGAATCTGGCCTATGGAATATACATTCAGTCCGTAATGTTCTTTGAGATAGCTACAGACAGTGGATTTTCCACTGCCAAGATCTCCAGTAATTGATATCTTTATTCTCTTGCGGGTATCTTTCATGTCAGTCGCTCCTTTAGATAGGGCTTTGCAATGTAACTTCAATATAGTGTACTGCTGAACTAAAAATATGATACATTGCTAAATGCCTTAGATGTACAGTGTGTCACTGAGCATCTGCACTTAATACAGTGATTATAACAAATAAGATACCTAATATTCTACAAAATACATCATTCTTTTATTATTTGTGATGTAAACTGGATAAATTACAGTATATTGCTGGAGAAAATGTATGTCACGAAATATTCCTGACAGCTTCTATAAATTCTCTTAGCTTACGTTCATCCTTTATTCCTTCGCCCTCAACGCCGCTGCTGACATCTACGGCGAACGGATGTACAAGATCGATAGCTTCTCTTACATTATTAGGATTCAGACCACCTGCCAATACGATTGGTAATGTTGATCCAAACTGTGAGGCCAGTGTCCAGTCGAAAGTCTTACCTGATCCTCCATTACAATCGGGCACATAGGAATCAAGAAGAATCCTGTCTGCCGTTGTAGAACAGATAAGCCCGGCAGCAGGCTCATTATCGGATGCTATAGTATGTGTAAACATTTGGCCCGGTGACACTCTGACAGCTTTCCAGATCTCGGTTTTAGGCTTTAACAGTGGGCGGAGCGTCTTGATATATTTATCGTCCTCTGAACCATGTAGCTGAAGCACATCCAGCCCGACCTGTGCTGCTATCAAAGCCGCATTTGAAGAATCCATGTCTACAAATACACCGACCTTTTTTATTTCCTGCGTCAGGTAGGCGGAAAGTATGGCAGCAGAATCAGCGGTTACTCTGCGTTTGCTTTTTGCAAACACGAAGCCTGCGTAATCCGGCAAATATTTATTTAGATAGTCTATTTCAGTACTTTGTGTGATCCCGCATATTTTGATTTTCGTCATTTTATTTCACCATTAGGCCTGCCTGAACTCGCGAACCTTATCTGCCAGAGAACCGGCCCTCATAAACGATTCACCGATCAGCACGGCATCGGCGCCAATTTCTTTTAAATACCTTATATCATCACTCGTCCTGATTCCGCTCTCACTGACAACAACCCTGTCATGAGGGATTGTATCTATTAATCTTTCTGTTGTTTTGAGATCAGTTTCAAAGGTTTTGAGGTCACGGTTATTAATACCTATTATTTTTGCGCCTGCTTTCAATGCAATATCAAGCTCCGCTTCATCGTGTACCTCAACAAGACATTGTAATCCAATAATACCAGCAACGATCAGCATCTTTTTCAACATATCCTCATTTAAAAGTGCAACGATCAGCAGGATGGCATCAGCCCCCAGACATCTGGACTGGTAAATTTGCCACAGGTCTATGATAAAATCCTTCCGTAACAGCGGCACAGGAGCGGTCTGACGAACCTTGACCAGATAACTGTCATCTCCCATGAAATAATCCTTTTCCGTAAGCACCGATATAGCCTGTACACCTGATCTGACATATTCTTCTGCTATGAAGGCCGGATCGAAATTTTCCCGTATAATTCCTGCGGAGGGTGATGCCTTTTTAATTTCCGCAATGATAGAAAGGCCGTCATCCTTCTTTCCGTCTGTCCTTTTCAACGCTCCGCCGAAATCAAGTGACTTGTGAAGTCCCGGCGCTTTTATTTTATGCTTCCAGCCCTCCAGTGTCATCTGCTGCATCTCAATTTTTAATTGTTCTCTCTTCTTCTCAACAATATCATCGAGGATCATGCTGATACCTCCATTTCAGAGCGGGCTGCTCTTGTAAACTCACAAAGCTCTTCAAGCTTTTCTGCCGCCTTACCATTATCTATGACACATTTGGCCCTTTCGATGCCCTCTGCAATTGTATTTACCTGCTTCGCAACATACAGAGCAGCTGCCGCGTTCACCAGCACGATATCTCGTACGGGGCCTGATCTGCCTGCAAGAATGGAGCGGATCAGTTCTGCGTTGAAGGCAGCATCTCCGCCTGCAAGGTCTGCCGGGTTTGCCCTTGGGATCCCTAAGTCTCTGGTGTCGAAATAGTATTCTGTGATTTTGCCATCCCTAAGTTCCGCAATTTTTGTCGGCCCTGTGGTTGTGATCTCATCAAGACCGTCACAACCATGGACGACCAGCGCACGTTCTGTACCTAACCCTTGAAGCGCCTGTGCTATGGTACCTGTCAGACTTCCATCAAAGATACCCAGTAACTGACCTTGAGCACTTGCCGGATTCGTGAGCGGACCAAGAATGTTGAATACAGTTTTAACGCCCAGCTCCTTCCTGGCACTGGCTGCATGCTTCATGGACTGATGAAACAACTGTGCAAACATAAATCCGATTCCTACCTCTTCGAGACATTTTCCTACCAGAGCGGGTGTCAAATCGATAGCTACGCCTAAAGCCTCCAGGACATCTGCGCTGCCGCTTCTGCTTGACATCGCCCTGTTTCCGTGTTTGGCGATTTTGGCGCCTGCCGCTGCAGCTACAAAGGTAGCTGCGGTCGAGATATTGAAGGTGTTTGCTCCATCTCCGCCTGTACCGCAGGTATCAATGCAGTATGGCAGAGAGTGTTCAACCTTTGCCGCTTTTTCCCGCATAGCCTTTGCAAATCCAATGATTTCATCTGTTGTTTCACCCTTGTATCCCAGCGCTGCCAGGAATCCTCCAATCTGTGACTGTGTAGCATTTCCGCTCATGATACAGTTCATTGCGTTCATGGCTTCCGGCTCTGTAAGGCTTTCCTTTGTAAGAAGTTGTCTCAGTACTGGTTTTAACATAACTATTCTCCTCTCGTCTCAGCTCGTCTCTTAAATTTAAAGCTTCAGGAAATTATTCAATATGGTTTTGCCGTCATCTGTAAGTATGGATTCAGGGTGGAACTGTATGCCGAACACGTTGTACTCCTTGTGCTTGAGCCCCATGATTTCTCCGGCCTGCGTTAGAGCAATAATTTGAAGTACCTCGGGCAGAGTCTCCCGCTCAACTACTAAAGAATGGTACCTTGCAGCTGTAATTCTTGAGGGAAGACCCTCAAAAAGCCGGCAGTCAGGCAGCAATTCCAGTTCTGATGCTTTACCGTGCACCAGCTGAGCTGCACGGATCACTTTACCCCCGTATGCTTCGCCAATGGCCTGATGTCCCAGGCAAACACCGAGTATTGGGATTCGATTGCCCAATCTGCGGATTGCTTCAATGGAAATACCTGCAGAAGCAGGGTAACCGGGACCCGGAGAGATAATTATATGGCTTGGCTGTTTCGCGGCAATCTCCTCAATGGTTAAGGCATCATTTCTATAAACCTCTACATCAGGATTTAGCTCTCCCACGTATTGATAAAGGTTATAGGTAAAGGAATCATAATTATCCAACAGAAGGATCATCGAATGTTCCCCCCTTCTTCAATTGCTGTGAGCAGGGCTTTTGCCTTATTAATGGATTCCTCGAATTCGAGCTCAGGTATGGAGTCTGCCACTATGCCGCCGCCAGCCTGAATATAGGCATGGCCGTTCTTGAAAACAATTGTCCTGATTGTGATACAGCTGTCCAGATTTCCATCAAAGCTCAGATAACCTACTGCTCCGCCGTATTGGCAACGCTTGGCTGTCTCCAACTCATCAATGATCTCCATTGCCCTTATTTTTGGCGCACCGGATAGCGTGCCTGCCGGAAGCACCGATGCCAGTGCATCAAAAGCTGTGACTCCATCTCTGAGCCTGCCTGAGACATGACTGACGATATGCATTACATGAGAAAAGCGCTCGATATTCATAAACGAATCCACATTTACAGAGCCAAAACATGAAACCTTGCCGATATCATTCCGACCCAAATCGACCAGCATAATGTGTTCTGCCCGCTCCTTTTCATCCGCCAGCAGCTCTTTTTCCAGTGCATCATCCTGCTCCGTTGTGGCACCACGTTTTCGTGTTCCGGCAATCGGACAGGTTTCGACTCTTCTATCATCTACTCTTACAAGCATTTCAGGAGAAGACCCCGCGAGCGTATATCCATCAAATCTCAAATAGTACATATAGGGGCCCGGGTTGATGGTACGCAGCGCTCTGTAAACGTTTAAAGGACTGCACTCAGTTTTTACGCAGAGCCTTTGCGAGAGCACTACCTGGAAGATGTCGCCGTTTCTAATATATTCCTTTGCCTTCAATACGTTTTCACAAAACAGTTCACGGCTGATATTGCTTGTGACCTCGAGGCTCTTCATACCGGATGAGACTCTGGGCATGACAGCATCAGTCATAGTCTGGCTGGAAGACCGCAGCTCCCGGTATATTTCCCGAATCCTGGCGGTGACAGTATAGTATTGCCTTTCTATGGACCCATCCACATGTAGATTCACGATGATATGGAGCTTGTGTCTGAAGTGGTCGAAGGCGATGATCTCATCTGCAAACATGAAATGCAATTCAGGGATGCCGATATCGTCATTTGGTATATTCGGGAGATTTTCAAAATAGCGTGCTGTGTCATAGCCGAAAAAGCCAACGGCGCCGCCATTAAATCGGGGAAGTTCCTTCATTGGTGCGCCTCTATACTGTGACATTAATTCCTTCAGGACTCCAAAGGGGTTACTTTCAATAACCTCCGACCTGCCGGCACGGTATTTCAACTCTGTTTGTGTTCCGCTGCCCTTTACCGTTAAAAATGGATTTTTCCCGATAAATGAGTATCTGCCCCATTTTTCTCCGCCCTCCACACTTTCCAGCAGGAAACAATAGCTGTGCTCCTCCAGCCTTTTAAATATGCTGATAGGCGTGTCCAGGTCTGCATATGCTTCAAATGATACCGGGATAATGTTGTACTTCTCGGATAACTGTCTGACTTCTTCTAAATCAGGATAAAACAATAGATATACCCCCTTCCGATTTGAAGGAGAGAATGAGAATATCAAAAAACGCCAGGAAAAGATTCCCGGCGCCATTATGATTTATACTGGCCGTCTCATCTCATCTCATCTCGTCTCAACTCAACTCATCTAATCTAATCTAATCTAGTCTAGTCCCTATACTTCTAGTCCCTACTTTTCTATAGGTTCGCTCGTCTTTACTGCTTAAACTTATTTTATGAAATTATAACACGCAACTATACATGATGCAACAAAAAATGTTAATTAAGTTATACCAGCTTGAACACTTTATAGTATACCGGCATCAAAGGTATCTCATAGATGCTTTCGCTTTCTTTACGGATCACCGGAAGTACTTCCTTGCCTGTCCTGACATCGATAAGTGTTTTTGTCGCTGATGCAATGTGCAGCTTTATCTTCGTATTACGATCCAGGAATGATTCTACGATAAACGTCCCGTTGTTATAAAGGAAGAGGCCTATATTGTCGCCGCCTTCCATGTATATCCCAAGGCTGCTCATGAGATACTGGCGGATGGTGGTCAGCACTTCCTGAGGATATTTGTAGAAGTCTGCGTAATCATCCGGGACCGTCAGAGTATAAATCGTCCCGTTGGCATATTCGTTTCGCAGCAATACCGGGAAATTGTTGTCCTCTTTACGGGCTGCGATAGGACAGTCTGCTGCGTTGTTCATATAGGTGAGAGCCGGAAGCAGCGTATCGTCCCTGCCATAGAATTCGCCGTTGAATACAGAGCCTGTACCGGAGATCAAATAATCCTTAGTTGAAACCTTTTTACAAGAATGACGGGCTGATGTAATATCTTCAATGCCTTTACCCTGCATAATTCTTAAAAAGCCGGAGGTTATACAGACGTCCCCGCCTTTTATCATGTGCTTCTTCATTTTCTCAATGACATGCTCGTCCCGAGCACTGTTTTCAGTAAGGAATATCAATGATTTTGTTTCAGGAAATGCGGGTTGAGGCTCAAAAGCCAGGCCGGCCATACCCAGGTAATCAAAAAGATGGTCCTCTCCATGGGCATGATGCGGCTCATATACCGGTATGCCTACAGGATTGCCTGTTTCACCCAGAACCTCATCCAGCTTCTCCAGTTCGAATCCAAGTGGCGGAACGAAAATCGTATCAACGATCCAGCTATAACAGAAGAGCATCAACTCGCGGCCTTTCGCAAAACATGTAAGATAGGCTTGCTCCAGATAATAAGCGAGGTTTTGGATTCCCTGATGAGGGTCGATCCATCCGCCTCCATTCTTACCGGGTTTTATATTCTCCATCCAGCGCATCAGAGAATAGCTGCCATACCGGGGCAGATGCTGCAGGGAATGATTAGTGTCTCTGGTTTCTGTGCCGGTATAGATCTCATCAAACAGCTGAGACTCTATCTCTGTGTTGTAGCCTGTTTCCTGGTATGCCTCATACCAGTTGGGATACTTGATGATAACGTTACAGTTGGGGTTAACCTTCTTCGCCGGATCAATCACAAGGTTTTTGGAAACTTCAGTCATCAGTTCCAGTCTGAACTGTTCCCAACTCTTGTCACCCTTGGCTTTGATACAGGATTCACAAGTGCAGTTTGTAAAATAGAAATCGTCCAGGATAAATTCATCAAACAGAGATGCAGTAAATTCCGAGACTTCCTTGAGCTTTTGCCTGGAGGCCGGGTCAGTGTAGCATAGCGTGCTCCAGGTAGTCTTCTTGCCTTTTTCCGGATAAGGCAGAGATTCCGCATTTTCCCCGAGGACTGTACCTCCGCAGCCGAAAATACCGGTCTCATCAATCAGTGGTTTGTTTTCCAGAGTTTTAAACAGGGTAGTGGTAATACCGCCGGAGACTTTGATGCCTTTATTTTCAAAGAAGGTTTTAAGTGATGATAATAGGTCGGCGGGCATGTCCATATCATCGCGATGTGTTTCAAGATATACTTTTGAGATCTTCAAATGATTCTCAAGAAAGCTGAACTCCTTTTCAAACTTCTCAATCGTTGTGATACTTGCCAGGCATCGTGTGGAGAAATATACGGCAATTCCAAAATTTTTATAAGCAGCCATTTTACAACCTCCGCTAATTTTTGATAACTCTCTGCCTCATATTATATACGAAAGAAGCGATCAAGTATTGTCAGGTATTGCCGAAGAGTTCTCAAAAATTGCCTTTCTATCACTGCAATCTCTGTATGAAATTAAATTATACAAACCTTGTAATATGAGGTAATATATTTATATAAAAACTAAGGAGGTTATTGTATGCATTGTTATAACATTATGATTCTGGTACTGAATAATAGGGTCAAGAACGCAGTGAATCTGCAGAATGTACTGACTGAATCAGGTTGTTTGATAAAGATGAGACTAGGTCTGCATGATGCCGAGGTCACTGCGGATGCTTGTTCCAATGAAGGGCTTATTATACTGCAGCTTACAGGCACAGACGAAGAGGTCGATGCATTGGAGAAAAAGCTGAACTCCCTTGAAGGCGTTCAGGCTAAGAACAACCGGATATGCCCTGAGTGGTAGTGTAAAGTTACTGTAGAGAATTTAATGGGATACATATTCTCCACCACGACCCCTGTAAGTAATACGTTTACAGGGGTATTACTTTCTTCATCCTTTACATCAATTGTTATTGCCCGCCTTAAGTTTGTTACTCCTTAATTAAGGATGATTTACGGTAACTGCTTACTGAGATGCCGGTATATTTTTTAAAGCAGGTACCAAAATAGTTAGGGTCGGATATTCCCACAGCGTCTGCAATTTCAAATGTCCTCAACTCTTTCTTTTCTGAAAGCAAGTTTATTGCTTTTTCCATTCTTACAGTTGTAAGATATTCGATAAAGCTGATACCCATCTCTTTTTTGAAAGTTCTGCTCAAATAGCTGGAATTGACATAAAAAAATTTTGCCACATTGGAAAGCGTCAAATCATGGCTGGCATAGTTTTCATCCACATACCTTTTAGTGTTTTTTATAAGGGTATTAATTGTATTGATTTTCTGGCGGTCAATTGCCAGAGTGGTATTCTCAACTATGTGGAAAAGGTGCTCCTTAATTTCAGGAATGGCATTCAAGAGGTCAGCGGTTCGATCCCTCTTATCTCCACCATCTAAGACGGGAAAGTAGCTTAGGCAGAAGCCTTGAAAACACTATGTTTTCAAGGCTTTTTGCTTTTGCGGTGTGATTTGAGCTTTTGCAAAAGCTACTCTTTCAAGCCTCGGTTTGACCAGAATATGACCAGAACGGCGTTGATATCCAATGGTCTATTACGGTCAATACTGTTTCCAAACATATATGAAACTGCTGATATTATGAGCAGTATGTTTTTCAAATAACGACAACTTGGTTAATATGGTTCCAGTCATGGGTGGGGTTACGCGGTCTTTGCCGCGGCCTCACTCTTTTCTTTTTCCGGCACAGTGGGAAAGGCCTTGCTGAACTTCTCCGCGGCGCTTAGCCGCACGCTTTCCTGAACGTGGAGGTAATGCTGTGTCATGTCGGTATCGGCGTGGCCGACAATGCTCTGTATCGTTTCCAGGTCAATGCCAAGAGCCTGCATCTGTGATACAAAGGTGTGGCGGCAGCTGTGCGGAGTCAGAACACGCACGCTAGGGATGATGGAAATATACTCTTTAAACTTTTTACGAAAATAGCTTGGATTGCAGGGCTTGTCCTTCATGCCGACTTCCCAAATAAATGTATTCTGCGTATCCCTCAGCTCGCAGGCACACCAGCGGACGTTTTCCGGAACAGGAATATCCCGAACACTGTCGCGTGATTTTGGGTTACCGATATGAGGCGTGCCCTTCACCATGTTTACGGCCTGACGAATGTGAATACACGAGCCGTCGGTTTCAATGTGTCCTGGTTCCAGCGCCAGCATTTCCTGTGTCCTCATGCCAGTTGCAAGCATAATACGAATGCTGTTGCCCATCCGGTCAGACGGCAGTTTCTCCATCAGCAGTGTAACTTCATCGGCGTTGAAAGCCTCTTTCCTCTTTGTTACATTTTCGGATTTCATTTTCTCGGCAAAGCGTACGGGATTTTTGCGGATCAGGTCGTTAGCTTCAGCCTTGTTCATGATCTGATAGAGCATGCCGCGACACTTCGCCAGAGAAGAGTCCGCCTTGCCGTCCGCGCGAAGATCCTTTAAGAAGCTTTCTACGTCGACGGGCTTAATGTCCATTAGCTTTTTATTCCCAAAGGCTGCTTTCAAAGCCTTCAGCGTATAGCTGTAGCCCTCCTGCGTGGTAGGTGAAACGCTGTTCTTGTGACCTTCAAACCATGTGTCTGCCCAGCTAGAAAAGGTCAGCTTCGGGTCAAGCTTCAGCCCAGCGGCGGCGTCTTCTTTGTACTGACGCACCTGTTCTTTAACATCTTTCTGCTTTTTGCCGTAAAAGCTCTTGTAGTTGCGCTTGCCGTCCGGTTTGTAGCCGATCATAACGGTGAGTTCCCATCGACCGTCAGCCCGGAGTCTCATTGTACCTTCACCATTGGAACGTTTTCCTGCCAATTTATGGCCCCCCTTCTGTTAAAAATAATACTGTTCCACCCACAAATCTCACCTTCTTCCCATGGTATATTGATATAAGCCCCAACAGGGCGAACAGTTACGTTTTGTCGTGGTCGAGCCACGCTTGAAAATCTTGCAGCGACATTTTTCCTGCGACGCATTCGTCGCGCCTCCAGCGGGCCGCCTTTGACCAGGACAGAAATTCCTCCTTCGTGATCATTCCATAGCGCACACGGGCGTTATGGGTCTTGTAGGCCTTTGTGTATGCTCTGATGACCGGGTTTTCCATCTGCCGATTTGTATAATTACGCACGGAACCCATCTGCCGGCAAGTCTTCGTGGAGCCTTCGATCGGGCGGTCACAATATTCAAGCTTGCTGTTACCAATTACAAGGAAATATCGACCGCAGTGCTTGCAGGGGCGGATACGGATTTCTGCCCGCAGACACTGTGCCTTGATATAGTTGTAGAGATCAAAGAGGGTGTCCGGATATAGGACTTCCTGAAAAACGGTTGTGATACCCTGCCTGCGCATTGTGTCAACATCCCAATTAACGGGATTGTCCATGTGTCCGTTGCCAACGAGCAGTTCTTCCGTGCAGACATGTGAATACTGCATCGTATCGAACTTCAGATATCCGGAATCGCTGGCTGTTCTGTAACGCTCCGCTAATGTATAGCCGCTGTCGTCCTCCTCTTCATTGAAGCATGATTCCACAAGAGACTTTGCGTCCCTCACAATGTCATAAAATGTGTTGCCGAATTTTCTGATGTCATCCTTATCAACGTTTTCATCCCAGTTGTGGATGTGCTCACGGTATAACGAAAAGACAATTGGGAGTAATGCGCCGAACAGAAAATGTGTCTTGGTTAAATCTTCGATCTGTTCATAGACTCTTTTCCAGATTGTTTCGTCAGCATCCTGCCCGGTAAGCGAACCAAGCTCTTTTCCGATTTCAGAAATGGTACTGTACGCCGATTCAAAATCGCCATAATAAAGATCGATCAGCGTCTGGCCTAAGTCCTGAGTAATCCGGAAATATGGCAGGCGCTCTTTCCCATTGAGTTCAAACAGGTCAATGTGCTCCTGATTGTCCTGCGTGACATAGCAGCGCATCATAACGCTGCCGATATAATGAAACCGAGAGTTCATTTTTACCCCCTCCGATAGAGTTATTAATAGAAATATTATCAATAAACCTATTGACAAATAAGACTCGAGTAATTATAATCGAGTTACAGTAGCATCATATCACACTCAGTCTATTATGTCAATACTAATTTAGGAGGAAAAAATGAAAAACACAGACATGTACAATGACCTGCCAAACATCCTAAACGCGGACCAGTTGGCCTCAACTCTCGGAGTATCCCGGGCGAGAGCTTATCAGCTTCTCAACACAGCGGATTTCCCTACGCTGAAAATCGGAAAACGCAAGCTCGTACCAAAAGACAAGCTCATAGCGTGGATTGACCAGCACACCGGGGGTGGTGCCATTGCATGAGTATGAAAAAGAAAAACCGGCTATCCCGGTTCCGCCTGCGCCAACAGACGGGGAACAGCCGCTTTCTAAAAGCTCTGAGCAAAGTATAGCAGAAGAAAATTCCGAAAACAATCCCTCAGAAAAAAATTTCGAAGAGATGCTGCGGATGATGCAGCGAATGAACGACCCGGCCTATCTCCATACAGTGTCCATGAATGAACTCTATGAAAATGTTTACCAGAGCAGACCGTACATAATCGACGGTCTGCTCTACTCCGGAGCCTATATTCTAGCGGGCGCTCCAAAGATCGGAAAGTCATTTCTTGTGGCACAGCTCGCTTATCACATCAGTATGGGACAAATGCTCTGGAATTACGAGGTACAAAAGGGTACGGTATTGTACCTTGCCCTTGAAGATGATTACCAGCGTTTGCAGGAGCGTATGTTCCGTATGTTCGGCGTGGAAGGAACGGATAATCTTCACTTTGCCGTCTATGCCAAACAGATCGGAAACGGTCTCGATGAGCAGCTTGAAAAGTTCATGCGGGAGCACCCGGACACAAAGCTTATTATTATCGACACTTTGCAGAAAATCCGTGAGATCGGCGGCGAGACTTACAGCTACACCAATGATTATGACATTGTTGGACAAATGAAGAAATTTGCGGACAGGCATGGTATCTGTCTGCTGCTGGTGCATCACACCAGAAAGCAGCCTGCCAGCGACAAGTTTGAAATGATCTCAGGCACAACCGGTCTTCTCGGCTGCGCTGACGGCGCGTTCCTGCTGCAAAAGGAAAATCGTACAGACCTCAGTGCGACACTGGATATTGTGGGCCGTGATCAGCCGGATCAGCGGCTTTACCTTCAGCGGGACAAAGAACGTCTTATCTGGATGCTTGACCATGCGGAAACTGAGCTACGGAAAGAGCCACCGGATACGATCCTGGATTTTCTTTCCCGGCTGGTGACCGCAGAAAATCCGGAATGGTATGGCAGTCCAACGGAACTGGTTGCTGCGCTCGGCCTGGACATAAAGCCCAATGTGCTTACCCTACGGTTGAACGTAAACGCTGGTCGCCTCATGCAGGAGCATGGTATCCGCTATGAGAGTAGCCGAACCCACTCTGGAAGATTTATCAAGCTCACCTTTATTTCTCTTGAGGCGTGACGATGGTGACGGTCGTGACGATGTTTCCGGGAGCAGTGGTGGTGTTAAAAACACCGTCACCATCGACACGACCGTCACGGGAGCCCATACGTATCTTCGTCCCCGCGGCACAATCCACAGATTGTACCACGGACAGGCAGAGGGAATATCACAGATTTCCTCTGCCTGTGGACGGCGGAGTGTTTCGCAAAACAGGCTGCTGTCCGTGCCGCGATTTGCAAAGTGGAGGGACACTTGCAAACCACGGCAGAGGCTTCCGCAGGAGCCGCATACTTGCCCTCTGCCCGCAGGCAGCCCACGGCACTTTGCAGCCGGTACGGATGAAAGTGTCATAGTGGGTTATTACACTTTGAAAAAGTGCGTTCCCCGGTGGCTTTCAGCGTATATACAAACTTGAAAAAGGAGGTACGATGCCAATGGCGAGAAATGATGGTGTTGACCGAATTAGTGCAAGGAACGTCAACCTGTCAAATACAAAAATCGGTAACACGCAACGACATAATGAACGAGAAAAAGAATCCTACACAAATCCGGATATTGTGCCGGAACGCTCCGCCTTCAATATCCATTTCAAAACACCCGCTGACGATTATGAAAAGATGTTCGCTCAAATGGAAGCTGACAAGGCGATCTCTACCCGTGGCCTGAAAGAGGAGGCCAACCTGTACGGTGAGCTGATCTTCGATGTGAACTCGGCGTACTTCCACAATCACGGCGGCTATGAATTTGCCACACAGTTTTATGCTGATGCATACAAAGCGGCAATGAAGATTGTAGGAGGTGAGCAGTATATCCTCTCGGCCGTTATGCACGCCGATGAACGCAATAGAGCCATGTCCGAAGCATTAAAGCAGGATGTTTTCCACTATCATATGCACGTCGTATATATTCCCGTCGTAGAAAAACAAATCCTTTGGTCGAAGCGATGCAAAGACCCG
>JAEYRF010000192.1 GCA_023409615.1 Bacillota bacterium
CTTCAATCATTTTGTCAGAAAGAACGCCCATTTTATGGCTTATCTTGTGTTGGGGCTGCTGACATCAAATGCGCTTGGGAAAAATAAGCCGTATCGTTATAAGATAACTCTTTTTGCTTTGATGATCTGCGCTCTTTATGCAGTATCGGATGAAGTTCATCAACTCTATGTACCGGGTAGAGGCGGTCAATTCACAGATGTGCTAATTGACAGTGCCGGGGCTCTTGTTGGGAGCGGGTTGTATTTTATTCTGATAAGGTTCCGTCATAGAGCAATAAATACATGAAAACCAGCAATTATAGCAAAGAATGTTGCATTTAGTCTAGATATAATAGTATCAATAGCTCTATAGTATAACATGGTTTATCATTGTATAAATTGTGATTAAGGGGTTGGAGATAGAAATGGGAGAGTACTTTCTCAGTCTGGATATCGGGACATCAAGTGTACGTGCTGCAATGTTCGATTTGAATGGACATCAGAAAAACATATCCGACATGGAATATACTTTGACAACAACATCTGACGGCCGTGCTGAAATGAACGCCGATGTTGTTTTTGACTGTGCGCTGAAAGTCATTGGGGAATGTGTGGATCAAACCGGAATCAAGCCGTCGGGCATTGGGATCAGTTGTCATATGCACAGTTTGATGCTTGTAGATAAGAATGGCGAGCCGCTGACTGAGCTGATGATATGGGCGGACAATCGTGCTTCTGCGGAGGCAGAATTTATCTCAACACATTATGATGTAAATGATCTGTACCGGAGAACCGGCTGCAGGGTTCAGCATCCTTTTTATCCACTCAGCAAGATACTTTGGTTTAAGAAGTATGAACTGGAGCTATTCAACAAAACAGCCAAATTCATAACCATTAAGGAATATATTCTTTATAAGCTTTATGGCATTTTTGCTGTAGATTATACCCTGGCTTCCTGTCAGGGCTGTTACAACATCCATACTCAAAGCTGGGACGAATTTATTCTCCGCGAGGTCCTCGACATTTCGAAGGACCGGTTCAGTGATGTGGTTGAGTGCAATTATACTCTCAAAGGCTTTAAAAAGGAGTATGAAGCTCTGCTTGGCATTCCCTGCGATACTCCGGTTGTCATTGGTTCCGGGGACGGGATCATGGCGAACCTTGGCTGTGGTGTGCGGGACGACACTGCATTTTCTTCAACGATAGGAACCAGCGGGGCAATCCGAACATCAGTCAGTAGTCCGCTTCTTGATGCTCAGCAGCGAACCTGGTGCTATTCCTTTACAAAGAATACCTGGGTAGCAGGCGGTGCGATCAACAATGGCGGAATCATCCTGAGATGGCTGCGGGAGGAATTCAGAAAGCAGTTCGAGTTTGATGCACAGCAGTCAGGCGAAAGCATCTACCAGATTTTTGACTCATATGCTGCGCAAATCGATCCGGGCAGTGATGGACTGATTTTTCTTCCGTATATCACAGGGGAACGAAGCCCAGACTGGAATGCAAATGTCAGAGGGCTTATGTTCGGCCTGAGCCACTCACACAGCAGAAAACACATAATCCGTGCTGCAATGGAAGGGGTCATGTTCCGACTGTATTCTGTATTTGAAGTCATGACGGAGCTGAGAGACTGCGCAGATAAGGTCATGGCTAATGGCGGATATACCAATTCAATTCCATGGCTGCAGATGCAGGCGGATATTTTTAATAAGGAGATCCTGGTACCTGAGGTTCAGGAGGCCTCAGCACTTGGAGCTGCCTACCTGACTATGACAACGCTAGGCGCGGTGAGCCCGGAAACGGTTCTTCAGGGCATGCTTCCGAAGAGAGTATTCAGACCTGTTGAAGGGAATCATGAGATTTACAGTAAGGTGTATGCACGTTCAAAGCAAATTTACAATATCAACTATCCGGTGTAAATTGAGATAAAAGGAGATTATGAGTATGAGTAAGCAGGATATTGGTGTGATCGGACTTGCGGTCATGGGTAAGAACCTGGCACTGAATATAGAGAGCAGAGGTTATTCTGTTTCTGTATATAACCGCTCCAGAGAAAAAACTGATGAAATGGTCGCGGAAGCGGCCGGGAAAAAGATTCATGGCACTTTTTCAATTGAGGAGTTCGTCGATTCTCTTAAGAAACCAAGGAAGATCATCATCATGGTTAAAGCCGGCAAGCCTGTGGACGATACTATAGAACAGCTTAAGGAATATGTATCGAAGGGTGACATTATTATAGATGCCGGCAATTCATTCTATGAAGATACTATAAGAAGGAGCAGACAGCTGGAAGCAGAGGGTTATCGGTTTATTGGAACCGGCGTCTCTGGTGGTGAGGAAGGTGCTTTATTAGGACCTGCCATTATGCCCGGCGGTGAAAAAGAGGTCTATGAGATGGTCGAACCCATTTTAACAGCGATCTCTGCAAAGGTGAACGGCGATCCCTGCTGTACTTATATAGGTAAGGATGGCGCGGGACATTATGTAAAAATGGTGCACAACGGAATAGAATATGGCGATATGCAGCTGATTTGCGAGGCGTATTCGCTGCTGAAAAATGTGCTGGGTATGTCGGCTGCTGAACTTCACGAAGTATTTGCGAAGTGGAACAAGGGTGAACTGGACAGCTATCTGATAGAGATTACCAGCGATATATTTACGAAAACCGATCCGGAGACGGGGGTGTCAATGGTCGATGTGATCCTTGACAAGGCTGGACAGAAGGGAACCGGAAAGTGGACCGGTAAAAGTTCGCTGGACCTTGGCGTCGCAACTCCTGTCATCACAGAGGCGGTTTATGCCCGATGCCTGTCGGCGATAAAGGATGAGAGGGTTCGGGCAGCGAAGATCCTGAAGGGGCCTTCTGATACAAGCTTTACAGGAAACAGGGAAGAATTTATTGAGTCGGTTAGGCGTGCACTTTATGCAAGCAAGATCTGCTCTTACGCACAGGGCTTTGCACTAATGAGTGCGGCAGCCGCAGAATTTGGCTGGGAACTGGACTATGGCCGTATTGCCATGATATTCAGGGGCGGCTGTATTATCAGAGCTCAATTTCTCCACAAGATCAAGGAAGCCTATGACAGGGATCCGATGCTGCCTAACCTGCTTTTAGACCCCTATTTCGTAGAAATCATTGATAAATATCAGAAGGATTGGAGAAAAGTCGTGTCTGTTGCAGTCACAATGGGCATTCCTGTTCAGACGATTTCTGTTGCACTGTCCTATTTTGACAGCTACAGGAGTGAAAGTTTGCCGGCAAACCTGCTGCAGGCGCAAAGAGATTATTTTGGTGCCCACTTGTATGAGCGGAATGATAAGCCTCGAGGGGAGTTTTTCCATACAAACTGGACGGAGCGCAGTGGTAGTACAGCTTCATCGGCTTATACAGTTTAAGGAGGGTCAACATGAAAGAGGGTATTTTAAGGGGATTCGAAGGCAAAGGCATTTCTGATGATGCTTTGTATCTGGGATTGGAACATTGTATATCTACGGATATCGACCCTAATCTGCGTAAGGTATTGTTGATACCGCCTGATTTTACCCGGATGCATTCGGGTGCCGGAAAAATTACCGCCATGTACTATAGAATGTTAAAGGATCGCTGTCAGGTGGATGTCATGCCTGCCCTTGGAACACATGAACCCATGTCGCCGGACGAGATCAGGGAATTCTTCCTTGGGGTCGTTCCGCAAGAGGCCGTTATCGTGCACAACTGGAGAAGTGATGTTGTAAAGATTGGCCAGGTGCCAGGAGATTTTGTTAAGGAGGTCTCTGAGGGTCTGGTCTGTGATCCCATAGATGTGGAAGTGAACAAACGTATTCTAGATCCGTCCTATGATCTCATCATTTCCATTGGCCAGGTGGTGCCCCATGAAGTGGTTGGAATGGCCAATTACAGTAAAAATATATTTGTGGGCTGCGGCGGAAGCAGTATGATCAACCAGTCACATATGCTCGGCGCCTTTTATGGTATGGAGCGAATCATGGGAAGGGATAATACTCCTGTTCGTAAAGTGTTTGATTACGCACAGGAGCACTTTTTAAAGAAACTCCCGCTGTTGTATGTACTTACGGTAACGACCCATTCGAAGGGGGAGGTCCACATCCATGGACTTTTTACAGGAAACGGCCGGGTGTATTTTGAGGAAGCGGTAGAATTAAGTCAGCAGAAAAATATAATCTATGTGGATAAGCCTCTGAAAAAAGTAGTAGTTTATCTGAATGAAAGAGAATTCAAAAGCACCTGGCTCGGGAATAAAGCCATTTACAGGACCCGGATGGCCATTGCGGACGGAGGAGAATTGATAGTCCTTGCGCCCGGAGTCGGTAAATTCGGCGAGGATGAGGCTAATGACAAGCTAATCAGGAAATACGGATATGTGGGAAGAGAAAAGGTTCTCGAATTATGTAAACAAAATGAGGATCTGAAAAATAACCTTTCTGCTGCCGCGCATCTTATCCATGGATCATCAGACGGAAGGTTCTCAATTAAATACGCTCCCGGAAAGCTTACGCGTGAGGAGACTGAGGGTGTTAATTTCGGTTATGTGCCCCTGGAGGACACACTTGCCCGGTATAACCCGAAGCATCTTAAGGATGGATTTAACACTCTGAAGGATGGAGAGGAAATTTATTACATCAGCAATCCGGCTTTGGGATTGTGGTCTTGCAGGATTTGAACGAAATAGGGTACAATAGGTACAGTTCAGATTACTTTGCAAAATTTCTGTACAGGAGATGTAATGATGTTAAAAGATAAGTATGATTTTAATGACCTTCTTGAAATCATGGCGCGTCTTCGCGCTGAAAACGGATGCCCATGGGACAGGGAGCAGACGCATGAGAGCCTGAGGATCTATATGATTGAGGAAACCTATGAGGTGCTTGAGGCACTGGATGCGGGAGATATGGGGAAATTCAGCAACGAGCTTGGAGATCTGCTGCTGCAAATTGTGTTTCATGCCCAGATTGCCAGCGAAAATGGCTCTTTCGATATCAACAATGTCACGACAGAGATCTGCCGCAAATTAATCTCGCGGCACACGCATATCTTTGGGGATGCCACGGCGGATACAGCAGAGCAAGTAGTCGAGAACTGGGAGGCCATCAAAAAAAAGGAAAAACATCTTAAAAGCCAGACCAGTGTGCTAAAGGATATTCCATCCAACCTTCCGGCGTTGATGCGAAGCTTCAAGGTACAACAGAAGGCTGCCCTGGTGGGATTTGACTGGGACAACACCGATGATGTGTTCCGCAAAATAGATGAAGAGATAGAGGAATTACGGGATGTATACAAGAGTAAAAATGTGGAAAGAATAACGGATGAACTGGGAGACGCAATATTTGCCCTTGTCAACCTGGCCAGATTCCTGAAGGTTCAGCCTGAACTGGCTTTGACCGGAACGATAAATAAGTTTATCAGAAGGTTCGAGTATGTTGAACAGCAGAGCCAGAAGGCAGGAAAAAAACTTGAGGAAATGAGCCTTGCTGAGATGGACGAGCTCTGGAATGAGGCGAAGGTGCGGCTCCCAAAAAAATGATATTGCAAAACGTTTTTGCAAGGGAGAAGGAGGAAACGGAATGAACAAGGCTGAATTGATCAGTAGCATGTCAGAAAAGGGTGACTTAACCAAGGTTGAGGCAGAAAAGGCCTTGAATGCATTTGTTGAGAGCGTCGAGGAGGCTCTTGTAAATGGGGACAAGGTTCAACTGGTCGGTTTTGGTTCCTTTGAAGTACGTGAGAGAGCCGCTCGAAAGGGCAGAAATCCCCAGACGAAAGAGGAAATTACGATAGAAGCTTCAAAAGCGCCGGTCTTCAAGGCCGGGAAGTCACTAAAGGATATGGTAAACTAATAAAATATTACAGGGGATGTGTTTTATGAGGATCGATAAATATCTGAAGGTGTCCAGGCTGATCAAGCGGAGAACACTGGCTAATGAAGCTTGTGAGACCGGTCATGTGACTATAAACGGAAAAACCGCAAAGCCGGGTGCGGAGGTCAAACCTGGAGATATAGTAGAAATCAGGTTTGGCAGTAGCCTCACAACCGTAGAAGTAACATCTATAGCAGAACATGTCAGGAAAGAAGATTCAAAAGAGATGTACGTAATCAAATGAAGAATCCCCGGGGAACGAGCAGATGACGGAGTCATCGACCAGCCAGGATGCATGGCGAGCAGATGACGGAGTCATCGACCAGCCAGGATGCATGGCGAGCAGATGACGCAGTCATCGACCAGCCAGGATGCATGGCGAGCAGATGACGCAGTCATCGACCAGCCAGGATGCATGGCGAGCAGATGACGCAGTCATCGACCAGCCAGGATGCATGGCGAGCAGATGACGCAGT
>JAEYRF010000125.1 GCA_023409615.1 Bacillota bacterium
GGTTATCCCGACAAAGCGTCCATCACGATGCCGACCGGCGGGCTGACGCTGTATGCGCAGTGGAACGCAGACAAGCAGACAATCAGCTATAACAACAACACCGCTTCGGGGACGATGGCCGCCACAACGGGCGAAACCGATGCGTCTGTTGCGCTGAGTGAGAACACGTTCACCAAGGCGGGCTACACCTTCACCGGCTGGAACACCGCGGCAGACGGCAGCGGGACAGGTTATCCCGACAAAGCGTCCATCACGATGCCGACCGGCGGGCTGACGCTGTATGCGCAGTGGACCAAGGGCAGCTCGGGCGGCGGTGGGGGCGTCACAGTATCCACCTATAAACTGACCTTTGACACAAACGACGGATCTGAGATTTCTGATGTTTACAAGTCTTATGGAGAGACGGTTGACCTGTCCTTGTATAGCTCCACCCGTGAGGGCTACGTTTTAGTCGGCTGGTATTCTGACGATGCTCTGACTGACAAAGTTACCGTTATCAAATTGACAAAGAATACCACTGTTTATGCAAAATGGGATAAGGTTGTTTTGCACACATTTAAAGACGTTGCCCAAGACGACTACTTTGCGCAGACTGTGGAATGGGCTGTGAAAAATGACATAACCAAAGGCATTAGCACGGATATGTTTAGCCCCAACGAGGCCTGCACCCGAGCCCAAGCCATGGCCTTCCTGTGGCGCGATGCCGGCTCCCCCGTGTCCGCGTCCTCGCCCATGCCGTTTGCCGATGTGGCGAAGGACAGCTATTACTACGACGCGGTTCTGTGGGCTATAGAGCAGGGCATCACAGTGGGAACATCCGGGACCGCATACAGTCCGGATGCAACTTGCAGCCGTGCGCAGATTGTCACTTTCCTATGGCGTGCCGCCGACTCCCCCGTGTCCGCGTCCTCGGCCATGCCGTTTGCCGATGTGGCGAAGGACAGCTATTACTACGACGCGGTTTTGTGGGCCGTGGAAAATGACATTACCAATGGCATCGGCGCGGATATGTTTGGCCCCGACGATGTTTGCACTCGTGCGCAGATTGTTACCTTACTCTACAGAAATATGGGATAACTTTCATAAAAAGCGAGCATATGCAAGACCAAAACAGATAATAAGCAAAGAAAAAATCGTGAAGAGGACATCGCAGTCCTGCCATGTCCTCTTCACGATGCAAATTCAAAAAAGAGGGAGCTGATATCATTGAAGAAAATGAGACTCTTGTGCTCTGTGCTGTTGTTATCCCTGATGCTACTTATTTTGGTATGAGAAAGACTGCACTAAAGGTTTGACCCTTCTGTGCAGTCTTTACTGTTATGGCCTCGCTTGAAGAGTGTCGGTCAAAAATTACTTGTTTTGAGTAATCCCTTTGACGAAAGCCCTTTGTAGACGGTACTTTTATTTGTGGCAAGTTAGGTGAATATAGATGCCATAGTTCTTATTGCGAAGTATGCTTAGAACTTTGACTTCTCGAGCCTCTCTTTTCCTGCCCGATAATGAGATATTCTGTAATTGTCTTACTTTATTCATATAATTTATATACTCTTTCCTGAATTTTTTTACACAATATAAGTGTAAATGGTATTACAATTTTCCGTTCGCTGAGGCGTTTAAGTCTGCCTTAGTTGTTGCTCTCGGCATTATGTTGGTCTCCACTATAGCTGAATCCAATACCGCTCGACATACAAGCGAGATTCCTCACCAAAGATTGTCGATTCATATTTACCGCCGTTAGCAAGAATAGTTTGCCTACTGCCCTCGTTGGTATTAAAACAGCACAGCAAGACTTTATCAAGCCCGTATTGTTTCGCTTTTTCCAGGCAAAGCCTTAGTTGTTCTTTGGCATAACCTTTTCTGCGCTCATTCGGTCGGACTGAGAAGCCAATATGTCCACCGAAATTGCGTAATTCGTCACCTATTAACTCGTGTCGGAATTGCATAGCTCCGACAATCCTATTATCACTTTCGCGTATTGTTAAATATTGCGTTGCTGTGGCATGTTCTCTGTTCGGAATTGTATCGCGTTTCTCGTAAAGGCGGCAGCTTTCTATCCAATCAAACGGATTATCAAAACTTTCGATATGTGCCATACCTTGAACTCTGTCACCACCATCAAAAATATTTTCGGCTCGTGCCCTCTCGGGTTCGATCCCCCTCTTTATTTCTCGATAAAAATGGAAACACCATCATCCTTATTCGACGATGGTGTTTCCATTTTTTTGGCCAGGCTGTCTGAAAACACCTTACTTTCTGAAATCAAGCATGTATAGACCATTCTCATACAACATTCTTGAAAAGCAGAAAAGAGGTATAAACATTGATATTTCAACGTTTATCGCCTCTTTTATATTCTACAACTGTCAAACTCGAGATTATACCCTTCAAATATTTCTTCTCGCGACGCATAAACTGACAATGGGTGGAGTTTACACAGCACCGCTGCTAGGTTTTTCAATTAATGGGGAAACAATTTTAAAATAATACTACTTTTTTTCAAGAAATCCAACAATAACCGATGTATTGGTGCGATTTTGTAAACTAATGTGGTAACTTATTCCACAAAATACTCCCATTACTTGCAAAATTAAGCAACGAATTGATTTTAGAGTCATACTCAATAGTAAAGAACATTTTTTCTTGTTTTTTACGCCTTGTGCCCGAAAAAAGGTATGGGGACACATCTATTTCAGCCACTTCTGGACGAAACATTACGGTACTAGTAAGTTATGTCCGTATAAGGGGATTACTTACCTTAGGTTGCCTTGTTTGCCATGTGTTTTTTATCCGTCAGTAGTATTTGAAAATTAGGAAACTTTTCATTAAAAACTCTTGACTTTAATTAGCTGGGCTACTCGTTTTTGCAGCTTTTGAACAAAATTGTGCTCTATAAAGCCTGTTTTATAGACAATCGGCTATAAAAATGAGAGCTATTCTCAGAAATTTCGTCCGAAAGTTGCAAAAGTGAGTAGTCCCCTCTGTTTTCAGCGTTTTGTAAAAAAGCCCGCAAACGCACAAAAAAAATATCCTTATACATGCCGAAAACCCGCTATTTTAGCGGGTTTTCAGACGAAATGTGGTCAGGCTGTCTGAAAAGTGCACGAAATTAGCATTTCGCCTGGCCAAGTTTACATAAATATGATACAATGTATATATCATACAGGTGACAAAGGTGCTTTCCATGAAATATATCAAAGGACAACCACGCAGTCAAATGACTATGGTAACGGAATGCTTGGAAGATTACATATCCGAAGAAAACCCAGTTCGTGTAATAGATTCTTTTGTTGACAGTCTCGATCTTGATCTGGCAGGTTTTGTCCGCACTATACCAAAGGAAACGGGACGTCCCCCATATGATCCAAGAGACCTCTTAAAGCTATATATATACGGCTACTTTAATAAGATACGTTCAAGCAGAAAGCTTATGACGGAGTGCACACGAAACATTGAGCTATTCTATCTACTGGGCAAACTGACGCCAGATTTCAGAACCATATCGGATTTCAGAAAAGACAACGCAAAAGCTCTGAAGAAGGTTTTTGGTGCCTTTGTAAAGTTGTGCCTGAAGCTAAATCTTTATCAGAAAGACCTTCTGGCGGTAGACGGATCAAAATTCAGAGCCGTTAACAGCAAGAGCAATGTATATAATGCAGAAGTTCTGGAAAAAAAGCTAAAAAGAATAGATGAACATATTATGGAATATCTTTCCCAAATGGATAAAAATGATGAAACCGAGCCAGATTCGCCTTCGCCCAAGCAGATCAAAGCTGCCATACAGGAATTGACCTTAAGGAAGGAAAAATATCAGGGTTATTTGAAAGAACTTCTTGAAAGCGGAGAAACACAGCTTCTCACAACAGACCCCGAAGCCCGCCGTATGCACAGCAAGGATGGGTTCCATTGCTGCTACAATGTACAGTCCGCTGTGGACAATGGTAGCCATCTTATTGCTGAATATGAAGTGACCAATCATAACACTGACCAGGGACTTCTCAAGGATGTAGCAGAGGGTGTTAAGGAGGCCCTTGAGGTTGAAACTGTCGAGGTTGTAGCGGACAAAGGCTATGAAAGCAGAGAAGATATTTTAAACTGTGTGATGAATGCAATCGTTCCCAATGTGGCGCTGAAGTATGACAAGGAAGAAAGGCTTTATTCTATTGACTACGAGGAAGCAGAAATCAGTGAGGAAGAAAGAAATTCCCCAAAGCCTGAGAACATACAAAAATGTATTAAGGCAGGTATACTCCCCTCTTGCTATGAAAATACCGCTATAGAGGTTGAGTTGCAGGAAAAGTCCGAAGTCAGCTGCTTTTTATTAAATGAAGACGGAACAGTAACCTGCCCCATGGGTAACATCCTGTCAAAGACAAAAATGAAGGGAAAAAACACCATTTATGCCAACAAGGATGCCTGCAGGCAGTGCCCCAACAGATGTACAGGCTCAAAGTCCTATAAAACGGTGAGTTTCGGACCAGAAACCAGATTTGTGCCTGTCAGGATGTACGGCAGCGTCAGGTGCAAGCTCAATCCTATTCCTGAAAATATACCGGTAAATCCGTTTAACCATACATTTGACCGGAAGGACTATGCACCTGCAAAGACAGTTGTCCTCAGGATCAAAGAAGATATCCACAAGATAAAGGAGCGAATGTGTCTGTCAGAGCACCCCTTCGGGACGGTTAAATGGTATCATGGGGCACACTACCTGTTGTGCAAGGGAAAGGAAAAGGCCACTGCAGAGATTGGGGGCTGGTCGTTGACTTGCGTCAACTGCTCGCCTATGCGTCCTATCTTAGTTTCCTTGCCTACAATATGAAAAGGGCAATCAATTTGGTGGGAATAAAGAAATTGATCGAGGCAATGCAGAGATAAAAACGGGGGATACCTTTTTTGCCACTAAAAAGCCCGCAAACGCACAAAAAAAATATCCTTATACATGCCGAAAACCCGCTATTTTAGCGGGTTTTCAGACAAATTGTGGTGGAGATGAGGGGGATCGAACCCCTTACCTCTTGACTGCCAGTCTTTTAGCCTATGTATACGATTCGTAAAACACCGAAAAATAGGGCTTCTTGGGACATAGCTTTTGCATATTTTATTTAGTTTTTATTCGAATTCAGATTCTATTCAGTTTTTTCAGCTTTGTTTGAACTGATTTTTAAATGCTTAGGTACGATGTGATTTCCGGTTGCCAACTCGTGAAAAGAACTGTTAATTCTATAACTTCAGACATAACCGATGTCGTAAAATTTAACTCTGTCAGCACCCGTTTCCTGGGGTAATTCCGCCACGAAAAAAATCTCAAATCCCGGGATTAGTACACATTAAAAAAGGTGTCCATTTCCCGGGGTTTTTCCACAACAGGATTTATACAAAAAAGTCATCTTGTTTATGTCAAATGGTACCATAAATACGAATAAAATTTAAGCCTTTTCCCCGGGATAATCAGCGAACCGGTTCACGGGATTTGGTGTATCAAAATGGACCTGAATCCCGGGATTTTCGTTGAAAGGAATTATTTATTTACGAAACCTATTTATCTTCAATATATTTAAGAACCATTCCATTGAATATGCTTAATAAAAAGCAATTTTCTTATATTTGATGTTATGTGCTTCAAGCATATGCTCAAAATAAAACAAAGAGTCACTCTGAGCCAAAAAATCAGCAAAAGGCTGTGCAAAGTCGTCTCCGATTGGTAGATTCAGAACTTTTTCCTGAAAAAGCCACCAGTCGCTTGCAAGCAACTCATAATGGAAATCCTCTGCTGTTTCAAAGTTAACTGTAACACCAACGAGATTATTTGCTGCATCGACCCAAGTATAATAATCGGCCACATTAGTCAGATTAACTCTGTTTGTTTTATGGAGTGTATTATTAAATCTCCAATCATCACTATACAAATAAATCACCTCGCATCTCTATTGTTTCTTGTGTGATAAAACGCATTATATTAAACAACCATCTGATTTCTTCACTTATAAAACGGACTCAAGTTCATAAACAGTCGATCGTCGATCTGGCCGGCAACTTCTCTGTTTATTATCTCAATTAGCTCCTCCTGTCTTGGCTGGCCTAATGTCAGCCGATATAGTGACAGTATTTTAATTAAGCGATTATATCTCAAGCAGTCCTGGCTCAGCGGATACATAGGAACTATACGTTCAATTTTGACCGGTGCTGAGTATCCGTCCGTTAGACACCAATACGGAACCAGATCCGGAAAATCACCTTTTTCTGTCTGTGCCGCTTTTTCAAACATAGCATCCCAGGTTTTCTCACTGGCGTATTTGTATGCAATATTCTGGCGTACTGCAAGGCACTTGTATCGATTGACACGTCCTTCACGCTGCTCCAGGTCTATTGGGTTTGACGGCAAATTCCAATGCATGACCTTGCGGCAGTAGCAGTGAAAATCCAATCCTTCCTGGCCAATTGATGTGGTAGACAACACAAATGGGCGGAAGGGCGAATTGAAAGCCTTACGGATTTTCTCAGTTCTATTCATATTTTCATTGCTGACACGAGCATTAAAATATCCCACAGCAAAGTGTGTGCGAAGACGCGGCTTTTCTTTTTCCGCACCTGTTAAGGATTCAAGTGTATCTATCTGTAAAGAGGACGTATCTAAAAAGGCATCTATCATCTCCTTTGCAAGAGCATCCCCGGCTTCGCCAAGTATATGAGCATACTCATCCAGTACAGCCTGTAGATTGCCGTCAACGCAGTATCTAAAGACATTTTCATAATACGAGTCCTCAGACTTGCCTTCATACATCAAATCAATAACAGCTGAACTCTCCGCTTTATTAAACATACTGACAAAGACCTTTTTAGCAAGCTCCCTAGCACCTGCTTCATTATAGTCTAAAAGCCTGTATGCACAAATAGCAGGCGAACCAATTGCCATATTAACTAACATTCCAACAGCACCTGCAGGTATAGTCGATGGTATCTCAGATATGTTATTATCCAACACTTTAATAATCTCTATTAACGATTTTGCACCGGCAGCCCTGCTTTCCGTGATTTTGTACTGTTCTTTAATGGCCACTACTCTTGGTTGGAGCTTTTCAGATAGTTCTTTCCTTATCTGTTTGATATCCTTGCCAATATGCTCATCAGGATTATAAAGCCGTGCAAGCGTATCAGATACATGGCAAACAATATCTTCCGTTTCATTTCTAAGCCTTGTAACACCAAAGCGTCGTTCTTCCTTTGTTGCAAAGTAGCCTCTACCACGCTTCAGCCTTGCATTACGAAAGAGAGTACCGATAGTCATCTGCTCTGCCTCGTAAGAGAGCATAACTGACACCATTCTTGGCACCATTTCCCATGAAGAAAACACTAGTACCTTTGAATAATGCTTATTTTTATCAAACACACTTCTTGTCTTGTAGTAAGGCTTTGATGGCGGAATCCAAAGCAATTTTTCAGCATCGTTATGACCGCCTTCAAAAACAATGTCCTTTAGCTTTTCAAGCCGGGCATTATTTGCCGGTATAGGCTGGTAGTTGTGTATAGTGTTTTTCTTCAATAGCATGTACTTTGCATTCGGACCTTTCAACAGTTCAAAGTCTCGGTATTTAGCAAAGTAGTTAGTAATTTGTTTCTTCAATTGATAGTTATCCATAAATGATAACAGGTAGGGTGAAGATTTCACATAATCGACCGGAACATTGCGATAACGTAGAGATTGTTTACTTCGGACACTAATTTTATCTATAAGAGACTGCATCTCACTATATGATAGTATATCACCTTCTGAGATTTCAACCACGTTTGCATTACTGTCATCTATAATACCGCTGTTAAAACGTTCTGTCCGGCACATACTTCTATAAAGAGTATCTTCAGCGGTGTTCTTCCTTGCCAGCAGCAACGTAAAATCGCCCTTTGATATTTCGCAAAGCGAACTGGAATAATCCTGCCAAATCGTTTGAAAGCGTTGATGCTCTTTATCATCATAAAAAAGGAAGCGCATAACTTCCATAAATTCTTTGTAATGGTCAGCATTATCGTCAGCACTGATTTCTTCGAGTGTAGAGTAAGGCTTATAGGGTGTTGCTGACAGAAGCAATACCTTGGTGTCTGTGTTTTGCAGAAATTGCCGGGATAGCATTCCTTGCTCATCATCATTGAGAACTATCAAATCACGGAAACGCTGAAACTCGTCCATTATTACCAGATCAGGCTCTAGCTTTTCCAGACTGATTTGAGCAAAGATTCTTCGCAGAGCGTTGATCAGCGGTCTACTTTCGTACTTCCTGGATGAACTACTTGATCTGCAGTTCTTAAGAATACTGTCGACAAGCTTACTATCAGCTTCAAGCCGTTGCGTAAGCTCAATACCAATTTCATTGATGTAGTTGCTTCCGTTGCTATCGCACTGCTGCACCCTTTCTTCATATGTGTATACATACCACTGCCAGTACTTTTCTGCATCATAAGCAAAAAACTGATACAGCATTTCTGTATACTCTTCAAACACTGTCAGTCGTTTAAGATGAGCATACATTAAAGCACGTTCCTCTTGAGTACCGCACCCCGATGTCATAGTAAATGAAGTAGCCGGTGTCAACGGAATGAGCTGTTCATAGCTGTGATCTCGCCCTCTGTTTTGATAGATTTTAAGATGCTGCATAGAAAGCCGGCTTTCCGATACATTCATCAGATCTTTGATACCAAGCTTTTTAGCATTTTGATTAGCGATATTTATATTAGAGCAGATATATATTACCTTAAAGTGGTCATCATTAATTTCCCTATGCCAGTCCGATACCTGTCTTATAACATCACTGGCAATGATGGTTTTTCCAAGCCCAACCTCATCGGCAAGCAGTACTCTATTTTGACCTCTTCTAAAAACAGACAATATTCTATTAGCAGTAGCCCTTTGAAAATCCTTTGGTATCATTTTCTCAGCCTCCTTGCTGCAAGCTCAAAATGCTTGTACATTTCCAGAAATTCATCTCCCACTATATCCTGATCAAGCCTTCTTATCACGTCTGCAACTTCTTTCAGACGGGCTGGATTCTGATGGATCACTTTGAGCATTTTTTCATATACGGCAGCGTAAACCGGAGCATTTGATAATTCTTCTTCCCCGCCTTGCATCAAATGCATATATTCTGAATCTTCAAGTGCAGCAGCAGTATAGTTTTCAGAGAGCATAAACGACAAATAGGATAAAAACTTCGTCCTGGTATTGATAATACTTTTGTATATTGAACTGTCGCGTTCTACCGGGATGCCCTTTGTATCAATTTTTATGACAATCTTCTGGTCCTGCACCGATATAATATAGAATTCACTCAGTTCTCTTAGCAACATACCTTTAAGCAGTGTTTGTGTTTGCAGTGGCTGAAGCAGATCCTGCCGCTGAAACGGTGCGATTTTTACTGTTTCTTCTGTTTTCAGTCCCTTCGCTTCCACTTGAATGTCATAGACATCGCCGTTTGCAAAAACTTTTGCGCCTTTTAATGCATAGACCGCTTCTTTGAACGCTTTATCAATAGATGCTTGTACTGCATCTGCTGGTAGCATTTCAGGTGCGGTTTCAATTTTTTCATACGGACAGTTCTCATCAGGAATAAAATCGTTAAAAAAGGTTTTAAAGCCAACACAGTTCGGCTTGTATTTGAGCTTAAGTAAAAACTCAACATTTTTGTGAAATGCATTATGAGAAGCATTCGCAGAGCCTATATAAAGGAAATTGCCTTCATTTGTTATGGTAAAATACAATTTCGCATGTATGTCCTGCTTTATACCAAATTCGTTGTCATTAAGAATATCCTTTGTGATATAAACACTGTCAAAACTATTTATCGCCAACGGACTAACAGATGCCTTTCTCGTAACTAAAACCTTATTGTACGGACATCTCGACAGCTCACTAATTATATCATCACTCAAAAAAGGTGAGACAATAAAAATGTCGTACTTGCTGTTGAAAAGCCTGGTGTTTTCCTTATCGTATACGGTTATACCAAGAGGAAGGAATTCATAATTTTCAAAGGGATGTTCCAGCTCGAATGCCATAACATGCAAAATATCCTCTGCAAGCTCAGCAATTTTCTGCTTCTTCGTCTTACTTGCATACCCGCTAACAAAGGTCAGCATATCAGCTAGAGGCCTGTTTTTATTACGTTTTACCCGTGTAATCT
>JAEYRF010000249.1 GCA_023409615.1 Bacillota bacterium
GTACTGCGCTACCTTCAGCCATAAATCCTCGCTCTTGAAATCTCCTCCAAAGTATCGCACATTCTTGAGTACTTTCCTCTTAACACTACTTTTTTCAGTGTCGATTCCTTCGTGTAAATAGACAAGCTTTGGCATGGATATTCCGGCTTTGCGCCGTTCATACCCATCCTTTTTCTTCTTCTGGAGTGCTACATGATCCTCGTCGGCTTCTATGAAAAGTACTCGCACCGCTTTCTTTTCCGTGATCGGGACAGGAGCGTCTACTACTTCTATCTCGCGGACCTTCTTCATTACCGCCTGCTTGCTCAGATCGCTGTCATAGGCTACCTTTTTCCCAGCCTTCTTGTAGCTACTTTGCGTTGCTTCTTCCAGTGCATTGATTACAACATCTGCACTCACTCGGTCATGTGGGTTAATTCCTACCAACTCATCCACCAGATACTTGCGCCGTCCACCCTCCTTTAGCTTGAAGTATGTCCGGCTATAGGTAACGGATCCGAAGCTTGTTAAAAGAGTGCTTGGGTCTTTCCTGACGATCTAATATCGCTTCTTGCGTTCAGCACTGCCTCGAATATGTTCATCCATATCTTCCAGAACTTCTGCCACAATATTTCTTCCCATATCATACAGGCTTTCCTGTAGGCCAAGAACAAGGTCCGCCAGATCTTTTTTCTCCGCCACGAAGGTTTCTATTATTTTCTCAATTTTTCTAAGGCCAAAATCATTAAAATGCTGTATACTGTTGTACATAGAAGATGATCATCCTTTGTTATGTATTTTTGTCGTAAACTATATGTTAACAGGATTTCATCTTCTTTTCTATTGTTTTTCCACGTTATCCCTTTAAATTCCCTACAGTAACTTTACGCTAACATGGTTATCCCTATGATCACTTCCGTTCATTGATCCTGATCTTTACAAACTTGAGCTTTCCCGCTTGAATTACATCTCCGTCACACAAGCCGACGATTTTAAACGTATCTGCTTTGCTGCCATTTATCCTTAGAGCTCCTTGTGAAATGAGTCTTCTGGCTTCACTGTTGCTTGAGGAAAATCCGAGCTCTACCAAAAGCCTTACAGCATCAACGCCGTCTCCTTCAAGCATACTGTAAGGAATCTCATATTCTGTTATATCCTCGGGCATTTCGCGTCTCTGGAATACCAGGCGGAAGTGCTCCTCTGCCGAAACTGCCGCTTCATGTCCATGGTATAGAGCGGTGATTTCGCCTGCAAGTCTCATTTTTACATCTCGCGGGTTTACATTACCTCTGTTCAGTCCGTCTTTTATTACAGCAAGCTCATCCGGATGAACATCGGTAACGAGTTCAAAATATCTGACAATCAGGGAATCCGGTATGGACATGACCTTTCCGTATGTGTCATTTGGCTCTTCATTGATCCCTATGTAGTTGCCAAGACTCTTGCTCATCTTCTCAACACCGTCCGTACCTTCAAGTATCGGCATGAATAATGCAACCTGGCTTTGCTGTCCATAATCCTTCTGCAGGTTTCTGCCCATCAGTATGTTGAAGCGTTGTTCAGTCCCTCCCAACTCCACGTCAGCATTGAGTTCAACCGAATCATATCCCTGCATCAGAGGATAAAAGAACTCATGCACTCCAATGCTTTCATGTTCACGGAACCGATTTTCAAAATCATCCCTTTCAAGCATCCTCGCTACTGTACATTTGGATGCAAGTCGGATTACATCCTCAAAACAAAGCTTTGAAAGCCATTCACTGTTAAACCTAACCTCTGTCTTTTCCCTGTCAAGAATCTTAAGCATCTGTTTCTCGTATGTGGCTGCATTTTCAATAACCTCTTCCCTTGTCAGCTGTTTTCTCGTCTTGGATCTGCCTGTGGGGTCACCAATCATGCCTGTGAAGTCTCCAATAATTATAACAGCCTTATGACCAAGATCCTGGAATTGCTTGATTTTCCGAAGAACCACAGTATGCCCCAGGTGAATATCCGGTGCCGTTGGGTCCAACCCAAGCTTGACTGTCAGAGGCTTACCTGATTCTTGTGATATTTCTAGCTTTCTTTTCAAGTCCTCGACACTGATGATTTCTTCCGTCCCTTTTGCAATGATTCTGATTTGTTCATCTACTGATACCATATTTCTTCTCCTCCCTAATAATAATAAAAAAAACTCCCATCCTCTGATTCACTCAGAGGACGAGAGTTATATTCCCGTGGTACCACCTCATTTTACCAGCACCTTCCGGTACTGACCTTGTCAAGGACAAATGCCTGCCTGGCATTATATCCTCTAGCACGATAACGGGTGCAGGGTTCCGTCAACAGCCTAATCGGTTTCAACCTTTCGGTGTGAAGCTCGGAGATGTATTCGGAAGGATGTTTTCTGCCCCTCTCACCAGCCGGGTGCTCTCTGTAGAAACTAATCCATCTTACTTCTTCTCTTCAACGCTTTATTCGCTTATATTTTAAGTTATTATATGCCTGAAGTTTTTCTCTGTCAAGAGTATAAGAAACTAATTCAATTGCCCCCTTTAGCTGATTTCAGTCGACCAAGACCGGCAAAAACGCCAGCTCACTGTGCAAATTCTTGACTAGGGGACTGAATTTTAGATTTTTTCTGCATTTTAGCGTCCCATCGGTTGACATAATTCGGAAATGTCTTGTTTATTTGTCCCATACTCAAGATTTTGTACAAGATATCATCGAAGGCTTCTTTAACACTTACTGCCTGCCGCCGTTATGGAGACCGATGCAGGCATTGAAGCCACACATGCCCATCCACGCATATTTGCCAAATCAATAGCTCATGGTACAGGCATATAAGCGAAAATCGCTTCAATCCGGGCAGTTATTTCAACTGTTCCTGCCTGAACAGGAGTTGCCGCAGCAGCGGCCTGATACGCTAACGGCACAGGTATCGCAGGTTCGCTACTCATCTCAATAATCTGAACAGGCACCTGCAGCACTGCAATTTTGAGTTTTTCTCCAAGTGTCCTTACTTTACCGAAAGCATCATCAACAGCCTCATCTAAAGCCTGCTGATAATATGCCGAAGAATCGCTAACAGAAAATCTAATGCTGCTTACCTGATTAGCACCGCTCTGAACTGCTGCGTCAACTACAGCACCGATTCTATCCACTTCTCTGATCGTAATTTCCAACATGTGTTCGACTTTATAGCCGCGAAATACCTGATGTCCTTCAACATAGTCGTATTGTGGAGAAACTGTATAGGATAGAGT
>JAEYRF010000133.1 GCA_023409615.1 Bacillota bacterium
TAATATTTTCCTTCATATTGCAATAAAAAATGACCCAAAACGCATATTTTGCAATGGTTTCAGGTCACTTTATGTTGTTTACATATTTTCTCTTATGTTAATTTATGGGTTCATGATTTCACCGTGAGCTTGTTTTTTATCGGATCATTCATTGGAATATTCATTTATTCTTCAGGTTGAACCATGCATCCAGTCCCGGATAAACTGCAGCATCGCCGAGTTCTTCCTCGATTCTAAGCAGTTGGTTGTATTTTGCTACTCTGTCTGTTCTGGATGGTGCACCGGTCTTGATCTGTCCTGAATTAGTCGCTACAGCAATATCTGCGATCGTTGCATCTTCCGTTTCACCGGATCTGTGGGATGTTACGGCAGTATAGCCGGCTCTGTTGGCCATTTCGATGGCTTCAAGGGTTTCGGTAAGCGTACCGATCTGGTTTACCTTTATGAGTATTGAGTTGGCCACACCCACATCAATACCCTTCTTCAGCCTCTCAGTGTTGGTTACAAAGAGGTCGTCGCCTACAAGCTGTACTTTATCACCGAGCCTTTGGGTCAGGAGCTTCCAGCCCTCCCAGTCCTCTTCTGAAACACAGTCCTCCAACGAAATAATCGGATATCTGTTGACAAGATCTGCCCAGAAGTCGACCATTTCGTCACGAGTCTTGCGGATATCGGATTTCCAGAAGAAATATGTGCCATCCTCTTGATACATCTCGGTCGCAGCCGCATCTATTGCTATCCTGAAATCATCACCCGGCTTGTATCCGGCTTTTTCTATCGCTTCAATAATGACCTGGATTGCTTCCTCGTCATTTTTTAAATTTGGAGCAAAGCCTCCCTCATCGCCAACTGCAGTCGAGTATCCTTTTGCACTTAGCACCTTTTTCAGATTGTGGAACACCTCCGCACACATCATAAGTGCATTTCTGAAACAATCCGCGCCTACAGGCATGATCATAAACTCCTGTATATTCACACTGTTGTCGGCATGCTTCCCGCCGTTAATGATATTCATCATTGGTACTGGCAGAACCCTGGCATTGACTCCGCCAATGTACTGATACAGGCTGATACCCAACGCATCTGCCGCTGCTTTTGCTGTCGCAAGCGAGACACCGAGGATCGCATTGGCACCCAGTTTACCTTTGTTTTGTGTACCATCAAGAAGGATCATTTTCTTGTCTATTGCGATTTGATCAAATACATTCATTCCCTCTATTTCAGGTGCAATGATGTTATTAACATTATTAACTGCATTCAGCACACCTTTACCAAGATATCTATCTTTATCACCGTCTCTCAGTTCTACAGCCTCGAAAGCTCCTGTGGAAGCGCCGGACGGCACTGCTGCACGGCCAACGAATCCTCCTTCGACGATCACTGCAACCTCAATGGTCGGATTTCCTCTGGAATCAAGGATTTCTCTGCCGAATACACTTTCAATTTCAAGATATTGTTTCATTTCATACTCTCCTCTCCATTCGCTGACATCATCGGTATTAACCGTATGTTGCGATTTCACATAAATTCTACGGTATATTCTAACCACATATGACAATCTTTAAAACATGAAAATCACTGTTGAACGACGTCACAGTCCCCCCAGGATGCATGGGCGAGCAGCAAGCATAGCTTGCGACCAGCCAGGATGCATGGGCGAGCAGATGACGGAGTCATCGACCAGCCAGGATGCATGGGCGAGCAGATGACGAAGTCATCGACCAGCCAGGATGCATGGGCGAGCAGATGACGAAGTCATCGACCAGCCCCCATTGGAAATTAGAGGGCCTTCTGCTCTTCCTTAGGTTTATAAAGCACTACTCTGTCGCCGTCAAGCTCGACTTTAACCTTATTCTTTCCCTTCAGACCCAGAGCATTGATATAATCGGAAGGTATCTGAAGTCTTCCGGTTCTGTCAAGTACTACCAGTTCTTCATGATCATCATCTCCATGACTGCCAAGCATACTTGTTGAAATTTCAGCCAATTCCTCCGCATAGGATTTTCTGCGAATAAATTCACTGCTAGTCCTTCCATCCCTAATGGCGACCACCCTGTCGACCTTATGAGAGATCTGCCTGTCATGAGTTACGATGACGATAGTAATTCCAAGTGTCATATTCAGTTCACGAAAAACGTCCAACACTGCCGCGGCTGTCCTACTGTCTACAGAACCGGTAGGCTCATCGGCAAGCAAAAGCTTAGGACTGTTGGCGAGAGCTATAGCTATAGCAACTCGCTGTTGTTCGCCGCCTGAGAGCTGACTGAGCTTATTGTTTCTTCTGTTTAAAAGCCCGACCATATCAAGAAGCTGCAATGCTCTGCTTCTCTTGTTTTCCTTTCCGGTGAGCATGAGCGGCAGTTCTACATTTTCCTGAGCTGTCAGATAGGGAATCAGGTTTCTGGCATTGTTCTGCCAGATGAATCCCACTGTGTTTCTCTTATATTTGATTAACTGCTGGTCGTTGAATTTCAAAAGATCACAGCCATCGACCAGAAGCTTTCCTGCCGATGGTTTGTCAAGGCCTCCGAGCATATTCAAAAGAGTTGATTTGCCGCTTCCGCTATTGCCTATTATCGCCATCAGTTCACCGGGCTCAATGATCAGATCAAGCCCCTGCAGTGCAACGACCTCCAGATCCTTTGTCTTATATATTTTGACCAGATTCTCGCACTCGATCATTTTTGGGGATTCATCCTGTATGGCTTCCTTCTGTACCAGTTCATCCTTCAGACGTTCATCTTGCATCTGTAATCTCACCATCCTCCAGTGTCAGTACATGATCTGCTATCTCGATCATGCTCGGGTCATGCGTGGTCATAACTACCGTCAAGCCTTCAGCCTCCACCAGGGTTTTAAGAGCTTTACAACCTGCAGACCCATATGTGTATCCAGTTCAGCCGTGGGCTCATCTGCAAAGACAATATCAGGTCTGTGAGCGATTGCTCTGGCTATTGCAACTCGCTGCTGCTCTCCGCCGGATAGCTCATGAGGTCTGTGATTCATCCTCTTCGCAAGTCCTGCAAGTGAAAGGCATTCATTTACGCGTTCACTTCGTCCCTTTTTATTAATACCGGCTATCCGCAGACCAAACTCCACATTCTCATAAGCCGACATCATTGAAATCAGCGCAACAGATTGAAAAACAAAGCCCATGTGCTTTCTTCTTAACTCATTTTTAATACGTTCTCCTGCACCGGTGACATTGATACCATTGAACTGTATCGTACCTGAATCCGGCTTATCCAATGCTCCCAGCAAGTTGATGAGCGTAGTTTTTCCAGATCCTGAACGTCCTCTTAGTATTGTGAGTTTTCCTCTTTTTATATCAATAGAGATATCCTTCAGTGCATGAACTATTAAGTTGCCGGACTTGAAGTCCCTCACCAACCTATCGGTCCTGATAATCTCACTCATAGTTTCCTCCAATTAGTCTTCGCCAAGTTTTACGGCCTGATCTATCCTGATCTTGGACATGATTCTCCAAAGCATCAAAAAGCCCATCATCAGCATTGTGCCAATAACCCCGTAAACCTTTAGATAATCATCACCACTGGCCATAATTTTAAATGGCGGCACCTGGTCTGCAGAACTGTAGACAATCTGGAACAACGGTATGAAGAGATCACCCGTAACCCCTCCGATAATGATTCCAAGCAATATGGCCGTCCCTGAGACCAGAACCTGCTCACAGGCCAGCATCCCGATAACACGTGTCATAGAAAAGCCCATTGCCCTCAGAATTCCAAACTGCAGAGTTCTTTCCTGGATAGATATGATCCAGTAGATCAAAAAGCCCAGCATGCTGATTAGCATAGCCGCAATAAAGCCCAAAGTCAGCATTCCGTTCATGCCTTGCAGCATTGAATCATTCTTCATTTTGATCACTTCCTGATCCGTATAACGAATTGACAAAATATCCAAATCTTTTTCTATGATGTCATCATTGATTTGTTTATCCGTTATATCTTCCGCCTTATTGATCCAAACCTCATAGGGCTGCAGTGCCAGCTTGCTCTGGATATATGAAAGGTTAGCAACTACCAGTCCCGGCGCATCCGTCCCTGCTTTCGGCGGATTTGGGTTGTAGGCTGGCCAGTAGTCAATAAATGCATAGATAACTCCTTCCAGGTAACTTTGATCACCCCATGTAATATGAATAGTATCTCCTTCAGTAAGATCGTATTTCTTCTTCATGTTGGATGATACCAGGAATGCTCTGGGTGCATCAGACATCAGGTTCAGATAGTTGTACCAATGGTAGGGCAGTAAGTCGGGTCTGAACCATGCCACTTTTGCAAACTCATCAGGAATAATTCCCATTATATTAACGTTTTTTGCCCATTCCGCTGCTGTTTGCATAGTGCCGTTTTTCACATTCAATACTTTAGTTGCGTGCTTAGTTCCTGACAGTGTTGCAAAATCATAATAGTCAGGCTCATAATACTGCAGCGGTATTTTCACTCTTTCAGTCTGTTGCTGCATTGGCGGACCACTCAACGGAGGAGGCTGATTGTCTTTCCATACTGCCATCATACGGACATCTGCCCCTATCGAATAACTTATCTTATCTTCGATATTTTTATTAATCGTTCTTGCCGAATTTGCATTGAATAGCCCTGTAGACATTGCAAGAATAATGAACAGCATTAGAAACTGCTCCTGGCCTCTGGATCGTCCAACCTGTATTAGAGAAATATACATGACAGGTGACCAGATTTTTTTCCCGGCCCAGTAGATACATTGTATCAAATACGGATAAATACGTATAAAGAGCAATCCAGCGCCCAGTATGAAAATAGTCGTAGTAAGGAACAGAAGCGGATCGATTTGCAGCTCACCGGCTCCTATCCCGGTGGTTTCAAGAACACTTTGCTGCTGTTTATACCTGTATAGCCCATATGCTGATACAAGGAGCAGAAGTATATCAATAAAGAATTTCTTCCATATCGGAGCCGAGCGCATTCTGGACTTGCCTTGCTTGTGTTTGACAATGCTTGTTCGCGATGCTGCAATAACAGGTGCAAGCATTGTAAGAATTAAAAACACTACAGATCCGGATGAATAGGCAAATACCTTCGTACTCAATCGAATTGGCAATGCAGTTCTTTGCACAAATTCAAGAAATCCATTGGAGGATCCTATCAGATTGCATATTAAAACGCCAAGGATCGGCCCTGCAATTAATGCAACAGCTGCTATTAGTGAGCTTTCTATAAGATAGCCAAGAAAAATCTGCCCATTGCCTGCCCCTCTGCTCTTAAGTACCGCAATCCCATTTTCATCATGCCTTATAATAAGCTGGGACACCATGAAAATGTAAAACACAAGCATGATAAGAACAGGAACAGTAAGCACCAGGAGCATATTTTGAAGCTGTTTAGCTCTTTCATTATAATTACTAATGATAGCAGCTACCGGCATGTCGAATGTAATAGTGCCCCTGTATTTTGTAAACCACTTCTTCTGAGATTCACAAGTGTTTACAATTCTCGAAAGATTTTGCAGTGAAATACTGTGGTAATCAAAGTAACATTTCCAGGTAGCTTCAGTAATCGGGCTGTCATCAACTGATAGAAAATCTCTGTTTATAAGCTGGTAGTCCATCAGGAGTTCCTTTTGATGTTCACCCATCCCATGATGCCAATATACATCTCCCGGATCCTTCGGCTCAAAAACTCCAACCACCTTTACCCTGGCAACCTCAGAATAACCCTTCGAAGGGTCTGTGATCTTGTAAACCCCATCAAGCAGAAGGTCCATCATTTTCATTGCACTCTGGTTCACTATAGCTTCATAGACACCATCCACAGGTTCTGTAGAATACATCCTGCCGTTAGTAATCGTAATATGCTCCTCCATGCCGGATAGTGCACCAAGTTGCGCATACATCGTATTGGCTTTATTGGATGGACCGGATGTCTTATCAATTGGAACACTTAGGCTGCCAAATCTTACACTCTGAAAAGCAGTAATAACAGGTAATTCAAATTCTGGTATTTTTTGAGTCATTATTTGTTTGTCAAAATATCTCCATACTTTTGTTCTTTCGTCAATTCTATAATTGTAGTTCAGCTTAGCCTTTACTGTATATTGACCCGGAAATTTACCAGTTTCATGCTGGTAATTCTCCAAATCTTTTATAAGCATTCTCTGTAATATTCCCTCTGTATATAAAGGAATGCAGCTAACAAGTGCTGTGGCCAGTATCGAGCCAAGAAGCAGGCACATGACCATCCAGAAGTTGCTGAACATCCTTCTAAGTACCATTTTCAGCAAATATATCCCCTCCTACCTCACAATTACGAGCTCTCCCGGTTCCAGCCCTTTGATTACTTCAACCTCCATATTATTTTCTATGCCAACTTCTATATCTCTTTCTTCTCGAATATTGTCCTTCAGAACATTGACAAACTTTCTGCTTCCAAAGTTGCTAACGACCCGCTTAGGAATAATATTGACATTACTCTGGCTCTCCAGTATCAGTCTGATAGTAACCATCTTTCCTATACTTATATCCGTGGGGAGGTTATCCACTGCGATCTGGACCGCTTCCTTCAAGCTCTCATCCGCATCATCCGGAATGGATTTTGGTGTCATTACAACCTTCCCGGTATAATGCCCTCCATCAAAGTCTACATTTACGTCCATCCCAAGCTCAAAGCTGCTCGCCTTATCCCCTGAATACAAAAGCTGCAGCTTATTCGGATCTGCAATACGCACTATCGTCTGATAAGCATTTACATATTCCCCGAGCTTGATGTCGCTCAGATATGCTACTCTACCGTCAATAGATGCATGTAATTTGGTACTTTCCAGTTCCTTTTTCAGGCTGTTGAGCCTGATTTGATTACTATCCACGTCCAGTTGAGCCAGTTCCACTTCAGTCTTGCTGCCACCCTCTATTTCGTAGCGGATATTTGCATTGTTATAGGATATTTGCGCTCTTTTTAGAGCGATCTCCTGCAGAAGAATATCATTTTCAATTGAGTCAGTCTCAAGTTCTGCAATCAGGTCACCTTTTTTAACCACATCACCGAGAGATACATGTACTACCTCAAGTCTGCCGCCTCTGTCCTTATAGTAAAGATCCTTCTGCGACACCGATACAAAGGTGCCTTGAACTCTTATCTCACTCACAATATTCCCTTTTTTTACCTCAACCGTCTCATATGTAATTTTATCAGGCACCTTGATCGGTGGAGCGAGTACCTCTTCCTCCTTTGGGAAAAACGTACAGCCTGAAAAGACAGTCATCAATACAACAATAAAAATTAATGAAAAAATTCTTAATCGGCCTAATGATAACACGATAACACCTCTCAAAATTTACTAAAAAGCCCCGTTATTACATTCTACCATGATGAAATATCTCACAACAGAAGTTTTTTTTATGATAAGGGTGCTTTTTTTTATTATTTGCAATCCCACCCATTATTTTATAAAATAGCATAGAGGTGTACATAATGAAACTATTTGGATTACGGTACTATAAAACACCAATAAAAACACCGAGATTCAGTCATTTATATCTGAAACTCCGATCACAGTTCACTCTGTATTTTCTGCTTTTTGTCATGATTCCCTGTTTCACTACCGCTGTAGTCATATATTTTCACACAAGAGGACTCATGGAAGATAAGGCCAGAGAAGCTGCTCTGGAAAGTATCGCATATGAGAAGGCTGCAATCGGGAGATATCTTGGAGAGCTTGAATTAGCAATTGGTGCCGCCGTTGATTCCATACCTCTTTCTGAACAAAAGCGTCTGAATAATGTGGCTGTTACAGAAAAGCAATCACATCCTCTATCTGATATGATCGATGATAATTTTACACCCGGTCAGAAGAGTGCTCTTTCGGCTGTTTATTTTATAACCAATGATGGTGTGAAGGCATCCTTTGGCCCTGATGCGGATCTGGCCGCTATCAGTAATCCCTCTTCTGCACAATGGTTTTACGATGCTGCAAGTGATCCTTCAATCGTCCGGCAGTTGGGAACCATGCAGCGGTTCTATTCTGAGGGTAAAAACAAAGCTGTACTTTGTGCTGCCAAGTCACTCAAGGGCATCGACGGAGTTGATTCTCAGGCTGTTATGCTCTTTGATTTTAACTACAGTCTGCTCACGGATTTTCTGTCTGCTCCTGACAAAACCGACAATTCAGTTTCAGGCAGCTCACAAAGAACGATAATCGATTTCAATGGAAATATACTCTATAGTAAGGATCATGGAAAACTGACCATCAAGGCTGATGATTCACTTTTATATGCTACATCTACGAAAAATAGAGGCTTTATCCGGTATAATCATGACGGAAGAGACTATTATTTGACATATGAAAGATATCCGTCCTTCAACTGGATTTTCATTGATTTCAACCCTGTATCAAATGTTACCGGGCATTTATGGATCCGCAGTCCTCTTGTAACAGTATGTTTAATTGTACTGCCTATCATTTTACTTATCTTTCCGATTGTATTGCTGAGATTGCTCAAGCCAATCAATGACCTTACTTCAGTTATATCGGATTACGAAAATAAATTTCCCGGAGGAAGCATCCAAATACCTCTTATACAAGGAAAAGCCCCCGTATCAACTGCATTTGGCAGCACATCTGATGTCGATCTGCTCATAAATAAGATTTATAGTATTAAGCTCAGTCAGAAGGAAGCAGAGCTCAATTCATTGCAGAACCAGATCAACCCGCATTTTCTTTATAATACACTGGAGTCAATACGTGGAGCTGCTCTTTACCATGGCATCCATGACATCGCAGCAATGTCCAAGGCATTGTCGCTGCTCTTCCGGTACAGCATCAGCGAGAGGGTTCTGGTATCTATAAAAGAAGAGATGCAGCATCTTGAGAATTATATTTCCATACAAAATTTCCGATATGAGAATAAATTCGATTTGATTTATAGCATTCCACCGGATTTGCTGAATTATAAGATCCTTAAGCTCACTCTGCAGCCGCTTATCGAAAATTCAATAAAGCATGGGCTCGAGATGAAGCTTGGAAAAGGTACGATCAGGATTGAGATCCTTGAGCTGGATAACAATATAAAGATCCAGATATCTGACGACGGTCTGGGAATTCAGCCCAGGAGGCTTGATGAACTTAACAGGGCTTTGGCAAGCGGAAAATATCAGCCTGAGATCGAAGGAGATCGGATAAGGACAGGAATAGGTGTTATGAACGTAAGTTCACGAATTAAGCTGTATTTTGGTGAACAGTATGGTCTAAAATTCAGGAATGCTCCTATAGGCACTACTGTTGAAATCACTTTGCCTGCAGTGAAAGAGAAGGAAGGATTGGTGTAAATGTTGAAGCTCATTATAGCAGATGATGAAAAGTGGGTCAGGGCAACGATAAAGTCCATCATCCCTTTTGAGAAATTGAATCTGGATCTTTCATGCGAAGCAGCAGATGGGATAGAAGCCTTGGAGTTATGCAGACAACACAAACCCGACATCTTGCTTACTGATATCATGATGCCCGGCCTCAATGGCCTTGAGCTGATCCGTGAGCTAAAACACCTGCTTCCGGATCTTAGGATCGTTGTAATAAGCGGATATAACGACTTTGAATATGCAAAAACGGCCATGAAGTACTCAATCACAGATTATTTACTAAAACCGGTCGATGAGGGAGAATTGTCACAGGTACTTGAGCGTATCAGCTGCGAATTGCGTGAAAAACGGCGGTTGGAAATAGAAAAGCACGCTGAGAAGGAGAGGTACAGGACAGCATTTCCGCTTATATTTGAGTCATTTCTAAATCAGATGATCTCCTGCAACAGTATGACCTCTGAGAAAATGCGTTCTGAGTTGCAAAAATATGGGATCGAATTCACTCGGAACAGTTTCACCATTTGCATAACAGCCTCCGATGAAGATTTGAAATCTGAAAGCAGTCACAAAGCAATGGAATATTTTAAGACTCTGGTAAAAAGGTCAATGAAGCGAACTGCCAAAGCCGTTACCTTTTCATTGGAACAGGATAAAACCGTACTGATATCCATCATCAACAGTGAAAATGAGTCGGAGAATATAAAAAAATCCTTCGATTTTTGCAACCATCAGATGAAAAAGAAATTCGGCATCACCTTATCATCCGGTGTGAGTGGATCCACACACCAGCTTTGTATGCTGCAGGATCTTTACCTGAAAGCCGCTGAAGCTCTCACGGTCCGATTCTGGACAGGGCATGGTTCACTTACCTATTATAAACCGCAATTACTGACAGAGGATTTGAAATTAGCTCTGTCTGAGGATATGCTCAACAAGATAACATTGAATTTCAAGCTGTCAAATGTACAAACAGCAATGTCTTATGTCGAAAACATTTCGGCCTCCCTGGAAAACAGCCGCATTAAGCCTTCGCTTGTCAGGGAATTTTTCTGGCAGTTCCTGCAATCTATTATTATTCTTCTTAATATCCAATTGCCCTTTATCAGACACGAAACAGTGGTGACCGGCGTTAAACCATATGATAGACTGCAGGATACCATTTTCTTTCATAGTCTGATTGAGTGTGTAAAGGAGTTACTGCAGCATTGTTTCGATTTCTATCATGATAAAAACCCACTGGAAAATAACAATACAATAGAAAACGCAAAGAAAATAATTGAAAGCAACTTTGCCGGTGATATCAGTCTGGAGCAGGTAGCAAAGCATGTTCATCTAAGCCCGGCTTATCTGAGTGAGCTGTTTAAGAAGGAAACAGGCATGAGTTTTATCGACTATAAGACTATCATCAGAATAGAACATGCAAAGAAACTGCTGTTGACAATAAACATGAATATTAGCGAGGTTAGCGCCAGGGTTGGCTATACAGACCCAAAATACTTCAGCAAACTATTCAAGAAAATTACCGGTAAGACAATCTATGAATATAGAAGAGAGGTCCGGCAAGAGGAGATACAGGGACAGATTTAGGGGACGTGGAAACAAGAGATCAGGGGACGGTATGCCAAATCGACAGTTGACTCTGTCACGGACAGACTGTCTTCTTAGCCTACCGTTCCCTGATCTTCCCTATTTCAATAAAGATTCCCCTGTCATTTCGACCGGCTTTTTAAGTCCGAGCAATTCAAGCATAGTAGGTGCAAGGTCTGCAAGACGGCCTTCCCTCAGCTGTCTTTCGCCAAGGCCTATTCCAACTAGAGGAACAACATTTGTCGTATGTGCAGTAAAAGGCCCTCCGGATTCGTAATCGAGCATCTGCTCTGCATTTCCATGGTCCGCAGTAATCAGTGCCACTCCGTCATGATTCTGTATTGCCCTCACGATTCTTCCTACGCACTCATCAACAGCCTCTACAGCAGCCTTTGCCGCATCCAAGAAACCCGTGTGTCCAACCATATCACAGTTGGCAAAGTTGAGTATGATTACATCATATACATTGGAATTGATTCTCTTTAGCACCTCATCTGTGACTTCATATGCGCTCATCTCCGGCTTGAGATCATATGTCGCAACCTTAGGTGAAGGAATAAGTGCACGATCCTCACCTTCATACATTGCTTCCACACCGCCGTTGAAAAAGAATGTTACATGAGCATACTTCTCTGTCTCAGCAATCCTCAGCTGTCTGAGGCCATTGCGGCTGATGTATTCTCCGAATGTATTCGTAAGGCTCTCAGGCTTAAACGCAACTGATACATTAGGAAGTGTTTTATCATATTGAGTCATGCATACATAATGCAGCGGGAAAAAACCGTTTGGCCTTTCAAAGCCTGTAAAATCAGGATCCACGAACGTTCTTGTGATCTCCCTTGCACGATCCGGTCTGAAATTAAAGAAAATGACCGAGTCATTGGCACCAATCGTAGCAGTAGGCTTTCCGCCTTCCATGATTACTGTAGGCTTGATGAATTCATCAAACTCCTCACGTGCATACGATTCCTCAACCGCTACAGTACCGCTGGCAGCATTGAGGCCCTTCCCGAGCACCATAGCCTCGTAAGCCTTAACTACTCGCTCCCAACGATTATCCCTGTCCATGGCATAATATCTGCCCATTACAGTAGCGATCCTGCCAACGCCTATCTGAGCCAGTTCATCCTCCAGTTCTTTTACAAAACCAAGCCCGCTGTCCGGTGGTACATCTCTTCCATCAAAAAAACAATGTACATAGACATCCTTCAACCCTTTTTTCTTTGCCAGATTGATAAGGGCATAAAGATGTGTATTGTGGCTGTGTACACCGCCATCTGAAAGCAGTCCGTAAAGATGCAGCTTAGTGTTGTTAGCTTTGCAGTTTTCTATCGCATCGAGAAATTCCTTCTTCTCAAAAAAGTCTCCATCCTCAATGGATTTGGTGATCCTTGTTAGCTCCTGGTACACGATTCTTCCGGCGCCTATATTGGTGTGTCCGACTTCTGAATTGCCCATCTGCCCTGTCGGCAGTCCGACATCCATACCGCTTGTATGGATAACTGTCTTGGGATACATACTCATATAGCTGTCCAGATTAGGCTTGTTTGCAGCCTGTATGGCATTTCCTTCAGTACACGGATTCACACCGAATCCATCCAGTATGATTAAAGCTATAGGCTTATTATTCATGATATCACTCCTTCTTCCAGATTATTACGTTTACAATATTACCAAAAAAGGCTGTCTGTCCTGACAGCCTTTTCTAGTCGAATGCGTCTTTGTTAACACTGCTTTCTTTATTATGGTTTACCCATTATATTTGGCGATCTTTTCGAAATCATCCAACTTCAGGCTGGCACCGCCAACCAGACCACCGTCGATGTCCGACATGTTAAAGAGTTGGTTCGCATTTGCTGCAGAAACGCTGCCGCCGTACTGGATGCGTACTGCGTCTGAGACCTCTTCCCCATACAGTGCCTTGACGGTTTCCCTTATGATGGTGCATACTTCGTTAGCCTGCTCATTTGTAGCTGTTTTTCCTGTACCAATTGCCCAAATTGGCTCATATGCGATGACAAGGCATTTTGCCTGTTCTGCAGTAAGGCCGAGGAGAGCGATCTTCACCTGGTATCTGATAAGATCTGCAGTAATTCCCTGTTCCCTTTGTGTCAGGGATTCACCTACGCATACGATAGGCTTCAAATTGTACTTAAGCGCTGCATGGACCTTCTTGTTAACGGTCTCATCCGTCTCAGCAAAATACTGTCTTCTTTCAGAATGGCCTATAATAACATAGTCTACGCCAAGATCCTTCAGCATCAATCCCGATATTTCGCCTGTGAAAGCGCCTTTCTCTTCCCAGTGCATATTCTGGGCTGCGACCATTATATTAGAGCCGGCTGCCGCATTAATGGCATTCTGCAGGCATACGAATGGAACACCGACAACTACTTCTGCATCAGCATCAGCAACTCTGGCCTTGAGCTCAGTTACAAACTCAAACGCCTCAGCTGCAGTTTTATTCATCTTCCAATTGCCGGCTGCAATTTTTTTTCTTGGGTTTTTGTCAAGCAGCACCGCTATTCCGGGAAGAACCTTTCCTTCGAGGAACTCAAGGGATGCTCCGCCGCCTGTAGAAATATGCGTTATTTTTTCTGCATAACCAAGCTGCTCGACTGCTGCTGCAGAATCTCCGCCGCCTACGATCGAAATTGCACCGGACTCGGCAACCACCTTGGCGATTTCCCTTGTGCCTATTGCAAAGTTGTCAAACTCAAATACTCCCATGGGGCCGTTCCAGACTATTGTTTTAGCCTTTTTGATTTCTTTGGCAAACTTTTCAATAGTAAGAGAACCTATATCCATACCCATCCAGCCATCCGGCATATCATCGGAGGGAACATACATATGCTCTGTATCATTCTTGAATTCTTTACCAACTATACTGCCTATGGGCAGCAATAAAGCAACACCTTTTTTCTCCGCCTTCTCAAGAAGCTTTTTTGCAAGATCAATCTTATCATCCTCACAGATTGAATTACCAATCTTATAGCCCTTAGCTTTCAAAAAAGTATAAGCCATACCACCACCAACGATAAGTGTATCAACTTTATCAAGAAGGTTTTCGATAACTTCTATTTTGTCAGAAACCTTTTTGCCTCCGAGTATAGCAACAAAAGGCCTTGCTGGGTTGTTCAGGGCCTTGCCCATGATATTGATTTCCTTCTGGATCAGGTAACCACAGACAGCTGGGAGATAATCAGCCAGACCTGCTGTTGAAGCATGTGCTCTATGTGCTGTACCGAATGCATCATTCACATAAATTTCAGCAAGCGATGACAATTCCTTTGCAAAAGCAGGATCGTTCTTTTCCTCTTCCTTGTGGAATCTGACATTCTCAAGCATCAATATTTCCCCATCCTTCAGCACGGCAGCCTTTGCCTTTGCATCAGGTCCGATGACATCTGCAGCCATAATAACAGGCTTGCTGATCAATTCGCTGAGCCTGACTGCTGTGGGCTTCATGCTGAATTTATCTTCAGGGCCATTCTTCGGTCTGCCAAGATGAGATACCAGTATAGTCTTCGCTCCATTATCCACAAGATACTTTATTGTAGGAAGAGCTCCGACAATCCTCTTGTCATCTGTTATATCGCCATTCTCGTCCTGAGGAACATTAAAGTCCACCCTTACTATTACTTTCTTGCCCTTTACATCGATATCTTCGATTGTCTTTTTACTATAAGATGCCATGTAATTCATCCTTTCAAATTAGTTTATTTTATCCAGTCAAATATGCCGGCTTTACACCGAAAATCAAAAGGTCCACCCTGTAACCACTCACTTAAGGTAAGGGCAGGAGTGGACCTTAAATAGTCCCGGAAAACAAGTCTGTATCAGATCAATTTATTATTTTGCATCAACACCGGCCATGTAGGAAATGAGGTCAACTACTTTGTTTGAATAACCCCATTCGTTGTCATACCATGCAACCAGCTTGACAAAGTTGCCATTAAGAGCTATGCCGGCATTAGCATCAAAGATGGAAGTACGGGCATCATGGATAAAGTCAGAGGAAACAACAGCATCTTCAGTATATCCGAGGATTCCCTTCATTTCATTCTCAGAAGCCTTCTTAACAGCCGCTTTAATTTCATCATAGGTAGCGGATTTTTCAAGACGGCAGGTAAGGTCAACGACTGATACGTCAGCGGTCGGAACCCTGATGGACATACCGGTCAGTTTACCGTTCAATTCGGGAATAACCTTTCCAACAGCCTTTGCTGCGCCAGTGGAAGAAGGAATCATATTCTGTGCCGCTGCGCGTCCACCTCTCCAGTCCTTCTTTGAAGGTCCGTCAACAGTCTTCTGCGTAGCTGTGTAGGAATGAACTGTTGTCATAAGTCCTTCAACAAGCCCGCAGTTGTCGTTAATAACCTTTGCAATAGGTGCAAGGCAATTCGTTGTGCATGATGCATTTGATACAACGTTCATATCCTTCTTGTAAGAAGCATTGTTAACGCCCATAACAAACATTGGGGCATCCTTTGAAGGTGCACTGATAATGACCTTCTTTGCGCCGCCATTGAAATGTGCAGATGCTTTTTCAATATCAGTGAATACACCAGTAGACTCTACTATGTAATCAGCTCCGCAATCTTTCCATGGAATCTCTTCCGGCTTCATTGCAGCATAAACAGCTACTTTTTCGCCATTGACAACCAGCATTCCGTTTTCAATTTCGATAGTGCCTTTAAACTGTCCATGAACCGTATCGTACCTCAACATGTAAGCCATGTAATCAAGATCGATAAAAGGGTCGTTTATACCCACAACATCAACCTGAGGATTCTCAATCGCTGCTCTGAATACCAGACGTCCGATTCTTCCAAAACCGTTAATACCAACTTTAATTGCCATTTTAAATACCCTCCTATATCAATTATGTTTCTTAGCTCTAAACCGCCAATACAAATCACCAACAATTTTACATTATTTAATATTTTTTTTCAATACTTAACGATAAAATAATTAAATTTTTAACAAAGTCTAAAGATTCATCAAACTATATGATTTCCGGCAAAACAAAAAAATATTCCAGTGGTTTGTAACGCTTCATTTTCATTGTTCTATCTAAAGCGTTACAAATCCACATCCTTGGTTCGTGGCCTGCACACCCTAAACAACATACATTACAGGCCACTAATCTAAATACACCGTGTATTTCTCAATCAGCTTTACAGGATGATATGACAGTTTAGCTTTTCTCAGACCCTCCTTGCCCAGATCCTGTTCTCTATTGATATATGTGGTTTCGCCCCATTCCCTCCGGGCGAATTGCTGGTTTATCAGTGTATATAGTCCATCAATTGAGCTGTTCGTCTTTTCAATATGTATAACAGCTGTATTGGCATTGAGCATTTCTCCTGCGGTAAACGCCTCAAAAACGCCATCCGCCTTAATCAATGCTCCCTTACAGCCAAGGGCCTTGTAGTTTTGAAGGAGCTCCATGTTCGCAAGGCGTTCGCAATAGTCTCCAACCTGGCAATTGCAGTTTTTTTCCCTGCACCATTCCTCCATGATTCTGTTGCATTCCTCAAGCAGCGAGCAATCGAGCGGAACATATTCATAGGTGTGATTCTTATTGAATTTATTAATGTGATTGCGTTTTCCGTCATATTTCTTGCCACTCAGGCTGATAAGGTCAGTGGTATTGTAAAGATAATCGCTGTTATCCCTATCAAGTACAATGGAGTCTTCCGAGGTGACCCTGCCTTTAAAATATGATAGTTCTTCTTGTGTGATTCTTTTGAATACAAGTCTTTGGCCTCTTTGGATAAAATACTTTTCCAACTCCGAAAATGCCGCATCAAACTTCTCCTCATTGACTTCACCAATAGGCATCATTGCAAAAGACTCACCTCTGCATGGCATCGATATAACACATAAAAGATCGGCTATTATAGCGTACCTGAATTTATAGAAATATCTCCACGCGAAAAAATTTGTAAAGGTCAGCTCGGAAATCTGTATATTATGCTTCAATAAATAATGATCGAATTCAGCTTTGCTATCTAGTGTGATATCTAAAAAATCCATTAATCAGTCTCCTCTGTCCTTATAATCTGTCCTTATAATCTGTCCTTATAAACGCGACTATCCATAATATACAATAGAAATCTAGTCCCCGAATCCGACACCTACGCTCTTAGCAATCATGACCAGCTCACCTTTAGGATCCACCAATTTTAACTTACCGACTGCTTCCTCTAATGATACCGATGTGATCTCATTGCCGTCAAGTGCTACCATACAGCCATAATTGCCATCTTCCGCCAATTCAACTGCCTTTACACCATATCTTGTCGACAGAAGCCTATCAAAGGGATTTGGTCTGCCTCCACGTTGCAGATGGCCTAATACAGTCACTCTGGTTTCAATTCCTGTCAGCTTTTCAATATCAGCGGCAACCTTATTTCCGGCTCCTCCAAGTCTTACTGGATCCGGGCTGGAATTGTCAATCTTGCTGACTATCATCTGACCATCCACCTCTTTTGCTCCCTCAGCTACAACTACGATACTAAAATGCTTTCCTTGGATTTTTCTCTGAAGAATACTGTCTGCAACTTTTGAAACATCGTAATCGATCTCAGGTATTAATATAACATCAGCGCCGCCTGCAATGCCTGAAGTCAGTGCTATCCAGCCTGCATACCTCCCCATGACTTCCAGAATCATGACTCTATGGTGGGATTCAGCTGTGGAATGGAGCTTATCGATGGCTTCTGTGGCCGTATCTACCGCGGTCATAAATCCAAACGTAGTATCAGTAGCCGACAGGTCGTTGTCAATAGTTTTTGGAACGCCGATCACATTCATCCCTTTTCTCGAAAAATCTCTCGCACTCGTGAGCGTTCCATCTCCTCCGATCAATATCATGCAGTCAATCCCATGAGAATTAACATTCTCAACGACCTTGTCAGACATATCCACATAATTTACCTTCCCATTATTCTCAACCCTGAACTTGAACGGATTGTCTCTGTTGGAGCTGCCAAGTATGGTACCTCCCTTATCCAGTATCCCTGAAACGTCCCCGGATTTGAAGTGCACATAATCATTGAGTACCAATCCCCTGTAGCCATCCCTGAAGCCGATGACCTCGTAACCATATTTGACCATTGCCGTTTTCACAACCGCTCTGAGTACCGCATTCAGTCCCGGGCAATCGCCGCCCCCTGTCATTACCCCTATTTTTCTTACCAATATAAACCCCTCCTCGCCAGATTAACCTGGCCCCATTTTACCTTTCAGGTTCAAATTACTAAAACCTTGCTGTCTCAAAACCTCATATAGAATGATCGCAACTGAATTGGAAAGATTCAGCGAGCGAATACCCTCTCTCATGGGAATCCGGATGCACGATTCCCTGTTGGCCTCCAGCAGTTCCTCCGGCAGCCCTGCGGTCTCTTTACCGAAAACCAGAAAGCAATCCTTCGGATAGACTATATCTGTGTATGCCTTTCCCGCTTTTGTCGAAGCATAAAAAAAAGAGTGCCCATTGTATTTTTCCCTCAATTCTGCAAAGCTATCACTTCTGCTGACCAGCACTTCATTCCAGTAATCCAGGCCTGCTCTTTTCAGATACCTGTCCTCGATGGAAAATCCAAGCGGTCCGATCAGGTGCAGTCCGGTTCCGGAGGCCGCGCAGGTGCGGGCAATGTTGCCTGTATTCTGAGGTATTTCAGGCTCTATAAGTACAATATGGTTGGACAATGTTGTTTGCCTCCGATTAATTTTTCATATGTTCATATTTTACCACAATTGGGATGGTTTTAACGAACTATTTCATTTTACCTGTAATATAACAAGTTGTCTGAAAAGCTGAAACAATATGCAGCATTAATGACTGGTAAATAGCGGTCTAAACATCGTAATTTGCTATCGTTGACATCTATTATCAGCATTGATATAATATTGCCATGTCAGAAACAGTTAAGCTATGAGTTGAGCTTTGAAGTCTTACCAATGGGCATTTCATCGTTTTAGGTGAGTGCCCATTGTTCTCGACAAATAATCCCAATTGTAGTCATTAATGTTCTGTGATGGTCATAATGTATTATTTTTACATTTTATGTCAATTCAAAATTTATTGGAGGTTCATCAAATGAGTAATTCAACCTATAACCCTTATGAAACTGCCCAGGCTCAATTTGACAAGGTAGCATCCTTGCTTGAACTGGACAGCGCAACCTGTGAATTGCTTCGTCAGCCTATGCGGGAGTATCATTTATCAATACCGGTGCGTATGGATGATGGCAGCGTCAAGGTATTTAAAGGATACCGCATTCAGCACAATGATGCCAGAGGTCCGGCAAAGGGAGGCATACGCTTTCATCCAATGGAGACTGTTGATACAATTCGCGCTCTGTCACTGTGGATGACCTGGAAATGTTCTGTTGTAGATATACCGCTCGGCGGTGCCAAAGGCGGCATTATATGCGACCCGCACAATATGACGGATCGCGAACAGGAAGCTCTTTGCCGCGCCTGGATACGTCAGCTTTCCCGTGATATAGGCCCCAACAGTGATGTTCCGGCTCCGGATGTCATGACAAACGGAAAGCATATGCTGTGGATGCTGGATGAATATGAAACCATACATGGAGGCAGATATCCCGGATTCATTACAGGAAAACCTGTCGGGATGGGAGGATCACTGGGAAGAACAGAGGCAACTGGCTTTGGTGTAATTTATGTATTGCGTGAAGCACTCAAAAAGCTTGGAATTGATCTAGCCAACACCACTGCAAGTTTTCAGGGTTTCGGCAATGTTTCACAATACGCCGTAAGGCTTTATCTGCAGTTGGGTGGGAAAGCCATCGCAATCTCATGTTGGGACAATACGGATAAGAAATCCTATACCTTCCGCAAAGCCGATGGGATGGATATCAATACATTAACCTCCATCACAGATAAATTTGGAAGTATTAATAAAGAAAAGGCAAAAGAATTGGGATATGAAATCCTCCCAGGAGATGCATGGATCGAGCAAGATGTGGATATCATAATACCTGCCGCTCTGGAAAACCAGATTACTGCCGATAACGTGGGCAAAATCAGCAAAAAGGTAAAGGTAATCATCGAGGCAGCCAACGGACCGACAACGCCCGATGCTGACAAGGTGATAAATGAACGCGGCATATTCCTTGTCCCCGACTTCCTGGCAAATGCCGGTGGTGTAACCTGCAGCTATTTTGAACAGGTACAGTGTAATATGAATTACTACTGGGAAAAGGAAGAAGTTCTTGAAAAACTGGATACTAAGATGACTTCGGCTTTTAGTGCTGTTTACGAAACCGCACAAAGTAAAAAGCTGACAATGCGTGATGCTGCGTATGTAATAGCCATCAGCCGAGTGGCAAACGCTGTAAAAAGCCGCGGATGGGTTTAATCCCGGCAAGTACTCTAGAATCAAAAGGGGACGTTTCACTTCAACAAAAGTAAAGCGTCCCCTTACTTCTTTATGAAACGGGGGCTTCCAAATATGGATGACAAAACAGTTTCAACAGACCATCTTCTTGATATTCTGAAGGAGCGGGAAAAAGAATTGAACTGTCTTTATCAAGTCGATGATGTCCTTGCAAATAACCAATTGACTATACCGGAAATGTTCGAACACATCCTAAAAATTCTGCCTTCCGGTTGGAGGTTCCCCAAATTCTGCCAGGTAAAGATTGTCTATAACAATAGCAGTTATCAGTCGTCAGGCTTTATTTCCTCACCCATATCAGATGAGTGCATAATAAAAGCCGATGGAAAGACAGTAGGAAGTATTGAGGTTGTATACACAAGTAATATACCCGAAACGGATGAGGGATTTTTTCTTGACAAAGAACATGCCCTTATAAGGGCTGTTGCTGATCGAATCGGGCAAATGATCAACTATCGCAGGATGAAGTCATTTATAAATGATTGGTCGGAATTGAGGACTCATCAGCATACCAATGGACCCGAAAACAGCAACTTGAATGTGATTCTGGATTTCATAAGGCATTCAGACCATTCCCTTCTGACACACATCTGCAGAAAACTGACAAATTATCTCCTGATCAATGGCGTCAGTGAGGCTGTAAATATATTCACCAGCTCTCTTGAAAAAAATATTGAGAATTCAGGTTATGTAAACTTTCCTATTATGATAGAACCGGCACAGGATATCATGACAGTCAGCGACAGACTGTTTTCCATTGCTGAAAAAAATCTCGGGGCCGATGAAACTACTATACTTGTAAAGCAATGGATACAGGAGGAAAGCACCTATTCACTTACTAAAGCAATCGGCAGCACCTCCCCTTCACTTCGCAATATTATTGAAGAAATCAGAAAACTGCAAGTTACAAAGAAAGATGGAAATCTGAATTATTCACCCAAGGAACGATGGTTGAATGTAGGGCTGATCAGCCGCTTCCTTTCGGATAGACCCGATTTTATAAACATCGCAAAGGAATTCATCAGCTTCAAGGATTTTTTCGATATTATCAATCGTATTATCTGCCCTGTAAACAGTCAGGGAAGGCTCGGCGGCAAAAGTGCCGGCCTGTTTCTTGCCCGCAAGATTCTGGAATCGGAATGCAATAGCGCAGCTCACCTGTGCTCTGTCAAATTCCCGAAAACATGGTTCATCACAACAGATACCATTTCAGAATTCCTACAGTATAACAATCTCGAGGAATTGAATGAGCAAAAATACAAGGACCTTCAGGAAATACGTATTGAATATCCAAACATTATTCAGCTTATAAAAAATTCAAAGCTGCCTCCTGAAATAGTCAGAAGCCTATCAGTGGCATTGGACGACTTTGGCGATGAGCCACTTATCGTCCGCAGTTCAAGTACACTGGAGGACCAGGCCGGGTCGGCATTCTCCGGTAAATACAAGAGTTTGTTCCTGGCAAATCAGGGACCAAAGAAAGCTAGACTAGAAGCATTAATCGACGCTGTTCTCGAAGTATACGCTTCCATTTTTAGTCCGGACCCAATCCAATACCGTGCGCAGAGAGGTCTGCTGGATATTCATGAGGAGATGGGCATCCTGTTGCAAGAGGTTGTTGGCAGGAAGGTTGGCAAATACTTTTTCCCACTATACTCAGGCGTTGCCTTTAGCAATAATGAATTCCGCTGGTCTCCAAGATTGAATCGTGAGGATGGTCTGGTCCGTATTGTTCCAGGCCTTGGGACCCGCGCTGTGGATCGCCTCAGCGATGATTTCCCGGTCTTAATATCACCAGGTCAGCCAGGTATTAGAGTTAATGTTGTTCCGGAAGAAATCAAAAAGTATTCACCAAAAAAAATAGATGTCATCGATCTGGAAGAGGGCTTGTTCCGCACGATAGAGATTGACACGCTGCATCATGAATATGGAGATCAGATAGAACATATCGAGAAAATAGTTTCTGTAATGGATTTTGACCATATCAGAAAGTCAACCAAATTTGAAATTGATTTTAAGAAGGACGACCTTATTGTTACCTTTGACGGTGTTTTCTCAGGAACGAAATTCATACGTCAGATTGGCATGGTCATGAGCCTGCTGAGAGAAAAAATGGGTCAGCTGGTTGATGTAGAGTTTGCTTCCAACGGAACTGATCTGTACCTGCTGCAATGCAGACCTCAAAGCTATAACGCTGACAGTGTTCCGGCTTCAATCCCGCATGATATTCATGATAGAGATATCGTATTTTCCGCCAACCGCTATATTTCAAACGGACTGATCCAGAATATATCACACATTGTATATATTGACGCGGATGGCTATAGCTCTCTAAAGAGTGTCGAAGATATGAGGCAGGTCGGCCGGATTGTAAGTATGCTCAATTCTATATTGCCAAAGCGGCAATTCATACTAATGGGACCGGGCCGCTGGGGAAGCAGAGGTGATATTAAGCTGGGTGTTTCTGTAACCTACTCAGATATTTGTAATACAGCTGCATTGATCGAAATCGCTGTGAAGAAAAGTGGATATCTGCCCGAGTTATCATTCGGCACGCACTTCTTTCAGGATCTGGTTGAGGCAAATATTCGCGTTCTGCCACTTTATCCTGATGATGAGGACATTATTTTCAATGAAAATTTTCTATCCAGATCTCATAATATACTTACTGAGATTTACCCGGAATTTAAGCCCTTTGAGGATGTCATCAGGGTAATTAACGTACCGGCATGCGCCGACGGGAAGATGCTGAACATCGCTATGAATGCAGATCTTAGCGAAGCAATGGGATATTTATCTTCTCATGCAGTAGAAATACCAAAAGAAATAAAAGCGCTCAGGTATGATGATTATCATAGCGACGGCAATTCATGGCGCTGGCGTTTTCATATGGCGGAACAACTGGCTTCAGAATTGGATGGTGAGCTTTTCGGGGTCAAGGCGTTATATCTTTTTGGCAGCAGCAACAGCGGCACTGCAGGTCCGGGGAGCGATATAGATCTGCTGATCCATTTTCAAGGCACTGCGAAGCAGAAAGATGATCTGCAGCTTTGGCTAAATGGCTGGAGCCTCTGCCTTGCTGAAATGAATTATATGAGAACAGGCTATAAAATGGACAGGATGCTTGATATTCATTATATTACTGATGAAGACATACGCACGAAAACTTCCTTTGCACTAAAAATTGGCAATATTACAGAACCGGCACATCTTTTGAAATTGAGAAATCAAAAAAGCCCGGAGTCTGATACTGTTCAATAGACACCGGACTTAATATTCAATTGGAGGCTCTCAGGTTTCGCTCGAAATATCAAGTTCAATTTTTTCACTGTTATCGAGCAACAGAGGGACACATATTGTTTTCATCTTGTTGGGGGTAATCTGCATATTTTCTCCCATCAGAAGCGACGGCGGTGTGATGTCGATGTTAATCCCCCTGTTGTAAAGGATCGTCGCCGCATTTCCCATAATCATGTTGGCTAATTCAGAAATGGCACTTTTTGAAAGTTCATCAAATTCTGTAACAGGCATACCCATCATCATGCTGGAAGCTATTTTCATTCCCAGAGTCCGTGCCATGGAGAAAATAGCCTGCCCACGTATTTTTCCGGTCAGACCTACCATAATAATTATATCTTCACTCCTGTATGGAGCTGTCTTCAAATAAACTTTTCCAAGCTTTGCATCCAGCGATGCAATTTGCTTGATAACCGTCTGGCTAGCTTCAATAAATGGATTTATATATTCTATGTTCATGTAAGTTTACCCACCTCTACTCGAAGGATGTCACATTCTGTATGACTATATCTATTCTATATTAATAGTTATAATCCTTCTTTTCAATACATATTTCAATATACATATTACATTTTCTTTACTTATAATCAGAATCTTCCAAGGTTTACCTATGTTCAAGAACAATTTTCAGAGCTTTCGTTGTAATAGGCGAGCCTTTTCTGATATCATCCTGATAATCCATTTTGCCGGGATCACCAATTCCAACGACAAATATCTTTCTTCTGGAATGCAATATGCTAAGGGTGTCCCCACAAATCTTATCATTATATGTATTATTTCCATACTTATCTACTGCATTTTTTACCACATCTCCGGAATTAGTAACAGAAAAATTAATTTTTAATCCATTGCAGTCCTTTCCCATGGATGAGACAGCCACAATACCAAGTATATCCAGTTCCTCGCAATTTAGCAAAAACTCCATTGCAGCTTCTCCCCGCCCCTTCCCCAGAGCACCTTTATCGTCTGCCATAACTATAACAGGATCATTAGCTGCAGTTAATATCTCGCGCAAGATTTCTTCTCCGGTCAGGAGCGTTGGGTTGCCTGCAGACGAAGAGATACACCTTCCTCCAATATTGGCTGCAGCTATTTCCACAGCTGCCTTAGCAACACTATCTCCGTCCGTAACAAGGATTACCTTGCGCTTTCTCATAAGAGTACCTCAGGCTTTTATTTTCGGTTTAAATGCAATGGCAGCCAGATAGCCAAAGAAGATGGCCGCTGCCACCCCTGCCGCAGTTGATTTGATCCCACCTGTAAATATACCCAGAAGTCCATATTTGTCAATCTCGCTCATAGTCCCCTTGGCCAGACTGTATCCGAAACCCGTCAGAGGCACTGTAGCACCTGCTCCACCAATTTCAACAATCTTAGGATAAATCCCGATCCCTGTCAAAAAAACACCCACAGTGACGAACAGTACCAATATTCTTGCAGATGTAAGTTTTGTCTTGTCGATTAATATCTGCCCGATGGCACATATTAGGCCTCCGACCAGAAATGCATTAATATATGTCGTAAAGGATCCCACCTAAATTACCTCCCTATACTATTTTCTATCGCTACTGCATGTGCGATACATGGTATGCTTTCTCCCTGTTGGACGCTTATAGGGCTTAATAGAGCACCTGTTGGAACAAAAAGTATTCTATTAAGTTTCCCGTTTTTAAGCCTATCATATAAAAAACCGGCTAGTACCGCAGCTGAGCAGCCGCACCCGCTCCCGCCGGCATGTACATCCTGGCTTTTATCAAATATCATCATACCGCAATCATTTAGTATGCTTCCGATCCGAATACCATTAGCAGAAAGCAGATCATCAAGTATTTCCTTTCCAACGGTGCCAAGATCACCTGTAACAACCATATCATAATAGTCCTGGGCAAGCCCCGTATCTTCAAAGTGGGCAAAGATTGTATCAGCTGCGGCGGGAGCCATTGCAGCCCCCATATTATTTTGATCTTTGATTCCCATATCCACTATTTTACCTGTGGTAATATGAGTAACAAATGGTCCCGTTCCCTCCAAAGACAGTAAGACGGCGCCTGCTCCTGTAACTGTCCATTGTGATGTCGGTGCTCTTTGAGATCCAAGCTCCAGAGGAAATCTGAACTGTTTTTCTGCAGAGCAGAAATGGCTCGAGGTCATGCATACAACATTGGCCGCATATCCTCCATCAATCAGCACAGAGCCCAGACTCATTGATTCTCCCATAGTCGAGCATGCGCCATATACACCAAAAAACGGCACATTCGATTCCCTTAGTCCAAAATTAGCTGCAATACATTGGTTCAATAGATCTCCGGCAATAATGTAATCCAATCCTCCGGCAGCAATAGATGCCTTGGTTATGACCTTGGAGAGCGCCTCCCTTATAAACTTGCTTTCAGCCTTTTCCCATGTTTTTTCGCCCCATAGCTCATCATCTGTTATCTGGTCAAAAAACCCGGACAGTGGCCCCTTTCCTTCCTTCGGCCCGACAATAGATGATGTTGAAGTGATTACAGGTGGATTCTGAAGCCTTATTGTCTGTTTTCCAACTTTCTTCTCAAGCATAACTGTATCCCCTTTGATTTATTTCAATAGTTTGACGATATAGTAAATGATTCCGACTAATATGGACGCACCTGTTCCATACACTAAAACAGGCCCTGCAATTAAAAACATCCTGGCTCCGATACCAAGTACATACCCTTCACTTTTATACTCCATTGCCGGAGAAGCTATGGAGTTCGCAAATCCAGTAATCGGAACTATAGAACCGGCACCTGCAAATTTCCCCAAATCGTCATACAGGTTAAGTGCCGTAAAAAACACACCAAGAAAAACCATGGTTACAGCTGTCAGTGAAGCTGTAGTCTGTGTATCAAGACCCATGTTCTTAAAAGTATTGGAAAAAAACTGACCAACCACACAAATCAAACCGCCGACCAGGTATGCTCTGAAAAAGTTTCTTACAAGCTTTGAATCAGGTGATTTTTTATCCACATATTTTCTATATTCGTCCTTTGTCATAACCTGCTGCAATCAGGCACCTCCTCCTTCCTTTGCTCCAATCATCCGGCACAAGACAAAAACACCTCTGGATGGCAACTTGTTTCCGTCCTTAGCACTGATAAACAGCCATAACAGTATTGCCAGAACAATGACAGAAACAAAAATTAAAAAGGCCTTGTATCTGTCCAGAACAGCCAACATATAAACACCTCATTTACTAGTTTTCAATTGTATTATTATTGGAATTGAAATGATGAAGTATGCAGAAAAATTATGCTAAATGAAGTTTAGCAAATAGAGTCGATCAATTTTTATCGATCCGTTCACGTATGTCTTCCAGAATCTTCTTTTCAATTCTGGAGACCTGTACTTGCGATATACCAAGCATTTTTGCAATCTGAACCTGTGTTTTCTCCTTAAAATACCGCAGAATAATGATCTGTTTCTCCCTTGGCCTCAATGTATCCATCACCTGTCTGAGTGCTATCTTGTCAATAATGTCAGTTTCATTATCGTTACAGTCATCATATAACTTGTCAATCAATAGCAGCGATGAGTTATCTCCGTCCCCTACAGGGTTAAAAAGAGACTCAGGTGCATGTCCGGCCTCAACTGCCATAACAAGCTCTTCAACAGGAATATTAAGGCGCTCTGCTATCTCTCCGATAGTGGGTTCCCGACCAAGTTCCTTACTCATAACTTCTTTGGCAATTCTAGCCTTGTTGGAGGCTTCCTTTAAAGACCGACTCACCTTAATAATGCCGTCATCACGCAAGAAACGCTTGATTTCACCAATAATCATCGGCACAGCATATGTTGAGAACTTCACATCAAATGAGATATCGAATTTACTAATGGCTTTAATAAGCCCTATGCAT
>JAEYRF010000026.1 GCA_023409615.1 Bacillota bacterium
AGCTAATATAGCGCATATTATGATAATGAAACCTCCCGATAACCGGTCAAGTACTGGTGTATAGCGAAACAGGCAGCTAATTGCGACCGAAAGCAGGATGACCTTCAGCACAGGCTTCGAATGCTTTGCCGGAGGGATGATTATCGCAACGAACATGCCGTAGATAGCGATGTTGAGTGCGGAGCATACGGATGCCGGCAGTATCGTGCTGGCGACAGCTCCCAGGAAAGTGCCCAGAGCCCAGCCGGCGTAGGGAATAGTGATCAGGCCATACATATAGCGCGAGCCTATCTCTGAGGGCTTACCGGTCGCTACGGCAAAAATTTCGTCTGTTATACCGAAAGATACTATTAGCCTTTGCAAAAGCCCGAATGACTTGTCGGCTTTTTGAGATACCGAGAGAGACATCAATGAATACCTGAGATTTATTACGAGCTGTGTCAGAGCCATTTCAAGATAGGGGGCGGAAGCTGTTATCAGTCCGATACCGGCGAATTGTCCGGCGGAGGTTAGATTGGTCATGGATATGAGTACCACCGTCCATACCGGGAGACCTGCATTGACAGCCATGATACCGAATGTAAAAGATACTGAGAGATAACCGAGGCCGATAGGCACGCCGTCTTTCAAGCCTTTAGCATAGCTGTTTAACGATACTTTCTGATTTACGGATGATTTACTGTTGGTTGGATGGGACCTACCCATTTACCGGTTCTCCTTGTTATCTCGACTTTCGTACTTCATAATAGCATCACGGGTATGTACTGTCAAATCTGCCCCGCCGGGTACAGGCGCTGAACAAGGCAATCTCCATGTTTCAGACAGTAAAAAAGATTATCATAGAATATTCGGCTTTCATTGTTGCTAATAATGGAATAAAATTATAATATTATACAGCACCGACAGAAAAATTACGCATACAGGCTGCGGTCCTAACTTAAAACGGCAGGAAATGTCTCATCCACACTATGTTCATTCTTTAAGCGGGAATATCATCTGTGTTACTGATTTGGGCATTGACCAGGTGTTGTTTTATGAGCGCGGGAAAGACTGGGAGGAGATCGGATGCCTGCCGCTGGAGCCTGGATGTGGACCACGCCACATTGAGTTTGACCGTACAAGGCAAATTATCTACATATTAAATGAATTGAGCTGTGATATTGTTGTTGTAAAGTATCTGAATAGGTATCGATGCTTTGAGAAGCTTCAATCCGTAAATACTCTAACGTCAGGCTTTAATGGGAATAATACTGGCGCGGCTGTACGTCTCTCCACCGATGGACGATTCCTTTACGCTTCCAACCGGGGCAGTGACAAGGCCGCTTTAGCGGTAGCTGATGGGTGGCTATGACTGACACGCACTTACTCAGACAACAAAAAAGAGAGGTTTCAAACCTCTCTTTTTTTGGTGCGGTCGATGTGACTTGAACCCATACGGAATTATTTACATGTATATAATTTATGAAAACGCAACTTGCAACAAATCGTGCGCCGGATGACGGCATGTATTTTAACAGGTGGAAATCCTGTTTGGCAAGGTTTAAGCTGAACCACCAGTAATTAGATATTATTGACGCCAGTTAATTAAAAATATAGAATTGATATAATGGTTTATATATTTAAGGCAGAGTAGTTTAATGCTGCGAACTTGTTAAGAATTATATATAGTCGAGTGAATAGGAAACTGAAAGATGGGGAATTGAGGTTTGATTGAAAGTTCAAATACATGGTTTGAAGTAAGGCAAGTTGCTGATAAGGTATGGCTAATTGATGATAATGGCTTAGATAATATATATTTAGTTGAGGGTAAAGAAAAAGCACTGCTAATTGATACAGGTTGTGGAGTTGGCAATTTAAAAGAAATAATATCTGCATTGACTTCGTTACCTGTTATTATTGTTGCTACTCATGGGCATCCTGACCACGTCCTGGGAGGAGCTCAGTTTGATGCTATCTATTTGGACAGTGAAGATGCATCGCTGCTAAACCAGTATATAAATACCGAGAGTAGAAAATTGATTTTTGAATGTTTACTGCAAGATAAATGTAATTCTGAATTTCTGGTTGAAAAGTGGTTAAATACCAGGATTAATATTACACCTATCAATAATGGACATATATTTGATTTAGGAGATAAAATAATTAGAGTTGTTTCTATTCCGGGGCATAGTGCTGGGTGCATTGGATTAATAGATGAACAGGAAAAACTCTTTTTTTCAGGGGATTCAATTCAGGATTGTGATTTGTGGATGCATCTTAACGATTCATTGCCGTTACATGCTTTTTTACAAAGCATACAGCAGTTAAAGGTGATTTCAGGACATTCTTACAAAATATTGCCTGGGCATAGCATATCACCTATCCAGACTGATATAATAGATGAACTAATACAGGGGATTACCAAAATAGTTGCAGGTGAATTGAAAGGATTGCCACACCAAACGTTTATGGGCGAGGGGCTACTCTGCAGATTTAATAGATGTGGCGTCGTATATAATCCAAATCAGTTATGAAAAACCATCAATTTTGGAAAGACTTTTTATTAACATTATTTCCTAAGTTCTCTAAGAAAAAGTTGAAACACATTCTTAGTAAACTCCGAACCAATATAACATAAAATTGAAAAGGGGAACATAGCAAAAAAGAGAAGACCTAAATCTTCTCTTATTTTTGGTGCGGTCGATGGGACTTGAACCCATATGATAAAATCATACGCCCCTCAAACGTACGCGTCTGCCAGTTCCTCCACGACCGCATTTCAAGCCTTTGCTCGCGCAATCGGCAAAATCAATTATACTAACTGTTTGGAGGAGTGTCAATACTTTTGGGTA
>JAEYRF010000135.1 GCA_023409615.1 Bacillota bacterium
TTGCGGCCTGGTGCCCTGCTAGCCCGGCCTGTCGCCCTGGGGCCTGTTGCCCTGATAGCCCGGCCTGTCGCCCTGGGGCCTGTTGCCCTGATAGCCCGGCCTGTCGCCCTGTGGCCTGTTGCCCTGATAGCCCGGCCTGTCGCCCTGATACGGCGGCCTATCGCCTTGCGGTCTGTTGCCTTGATACGGCGGCCTGTCGCCCTGTGGTCTGTTACCCTGATACGGCGGCCTGTCGCCCTGCGGCCTGTTGCCCTGATACGGCGGCCTGTCGCCCTGCGGCCTGCTGCCTTGATATGGCGGTCTGTCGCCCTGCGGTTTCACTGCCTGCTGTTGACTTTTCTCGGGCTGTGTTTTTTCAGCATCCTGCACGACAGTTTCCTGCTGTATAACAGGAGTTTGGGCGGCTTTGGATTCAGCAGCTTGTTCTGACCTGGTTTCAGTAGCTTTACTCTCAATACCACTGCCGACTGCGTCTTCCGGTTGAATGGTCTTCATATCCTGTGTCATAGAAATGTCCTGTTTTTCTTTCACTTGTTTTTCTTTCACTTGTTTTTCTCTTACTTGTTTTTCTGCGTCTGCTATTTTGACCGTTTCTTCGTGCATTATCGGTTTATCGTCCTTCTTCAAAGCAGCAACTTCATTATTTGTTGCCTGTAAATCCTTTTTAACTTCCGTTACAGCTGCTCCAGAATTAACAACTTCTTTCTTCACTGCTGTGCTCGTTTCATTCTTCGCTGTGGAAGCTGACTTTGCTGCAGGATTAGCTGTTGCATAATCAGCTCTGCTTTTTCTCACAAACCCGGCTAATAACCCGGAATTTGAATCGGAAGATTTGACATACTCATTTTTTCTGTCATTTCTGCCACCGCGCACATCACCTTTTTGGGTATCGCTTCTGTATGAATCCCTGGTATCATTCTTACTGTTGATGATAATCTCTGTAGTCCTAATAATACGGGGTGCACTTTTAGCTTCCTTCTTCACCTCAGGCTTCGGCTGCGGAGGAGGCGGAGGAGCAGCCTTCTTTTCTTCAACATCATCTCTTTTTTCTTCATGCTTAATCACACCGATATGCTTGTAAAGCGCACTCAGTTCATTATCCTCAAGAAGACTCATATGATTTTTTACATTAATGTTGATTTCCCCAAGCTTTTCCATCAACCTTTTGCTTGTCGTATTCAGTTCCTTTGCCAATTCGTATACTCTTACTTTTTCCAAACCTATACACCCCCATGTTCTATACCACGGTTAACAATCATTTCCGTAAGATGTCCAGCAAACCCCCGATCAATAATGGCAACAACAGATCGTATCTTTTTCCCGGTGAATTTCCCCAATAGTTCCTTCTCTCCGAAAAAACGGATTTCAACATCTCTGTAGCTGCACTTATCCTTGAATTTTTTTTTGGTATTGTCCGAAGCGTCTTCGGCTACAATAACCAGGTATACCTTTCCTGACTTCAGCGCTCTCTCAGTTGATTCTTCTCCTGAGATCAGTTTTCCCGCCTTGGTCGCAAGCCCGAGAAAGGAATATATCCTTTCAGCCATTGCTTCCCTCCAATTGTTGCTTCAATAAATCATAAACTTCATCGTCTATACGTGCTTCAAATGCTTTCTCGAGTCTTCTGGCTTTTCTTGCGCTTTGGAAGCACTCCGCGCTTGTACATATATATGCACCTCTGCCGGCCTTTTTACCGGTAAAATCAACGCTTGTGTTGCCTTCCTTGTCTCTGACGATCCTGATTAATTCCTTTTTAGGCTTCATCTGCTGACAACCAATACACATCCGCAAAGGGATTCTTTTCTGCTTCAAGCTCGTCACCCCTATTCCAGATCTTCACCCGGATCAACCTCCGGTGCATCCTCCGGTTCTATCTGATCAATTTCTTCAGATGTCTCATATTCACCGGAATCCTGTAGATCACCTTCAGAGACATCTTCGATATCTTCATCGAATTCTTCCTCTATATCCTCATACTCGTATTCATCATCATCCTCATCCCCATTATAACTGCCATCTATATTGAACATCTGCTGTTCAATAGCAGCTCTGAGCTGAGACTCGCTCTTGATATCTATTTTCCAGCCAGTCAGCTTTGCAGCAAGTCTGGCGTTCTGTCCTTCCTTGCCAATGGCAAGAGACAACTGAAAATCAGGTACGATCACTCTTGCAGACCTTCCATCATCACTTGCATCTACCCTGACAACCTTTGCCGGGCTCAAGCTGCTTGCAATATATTCCTCGGGGTTGCTGCTCCATTTGATGATGTCAATTTTTTCGCCCCTGAGTTCATCAACGATTGCCTGAACCCTTGTGCCCTTCTGTCCGACACATGCGCCTACAGGATCTACATTCGCATCCCTTGAAAATACAGCGATCTTTGTTCTGGATCCGGCCTCTCTTGATATACTCTTGATCTCTACAGTACCATCATGGATTTCCGGAACCTCCAGTTCAAAAAGCCTCTTAACCAGACCGGGGTGGGTTCTTGAAACCATTATTTGCGGTCCTTTTGTCGTCTTTTTCACTTCAACAATATATGTTTTCAACCTGTCGTTAAACCGGTATTCCTCACCCATGGTCTGCTCTGACGTGCCCATAACAGCCTCTGTTTTACCAAGATCAATTATAACATTTTTTCTTTCACTTCTTTGAATAATTCCTGTAACAATATCTCCTTCTTTATTGGCAAATTCATCAAAGATAATACCGCGTTCAGCTTCTCTGATTCTCTGCATAACAACCTGTTTAGCAGTCTGAGCAGCTATTCTTCCAAATTTTCTCGGTGTTACCTCGATCTCAGCTATATCCTCTTCCTCATACGCACTGTTTATAGCCTTCGCTTCATCCAGTGAAATATCTCCATTTTCATCTTCAGGTGTCAGCGAAACTCTTTTGAGTGCAAATACTCTCACATCACCGGTATCGCGGTCAATACTGATCCTTACATTCTGTGTGGAGCCGAAATTCCTTTTGTACGCTGAAATAAGCGCTGCTTCGATAGCTTCGATAAGCACATCTTTTTCGATTCCTTTTTCCTTTTCCAATTGCTCCAGTGCCTGAATTAACTCTGCACTCATTATTTTACCTCCTGTCATTTCCCATAATGTAGGGAAGTACTGCTATTCTCTGTCAAAGTCGTATGATTCGCCTCACAAGAGCGGTATCTTTCCTGTCAAAGCTCATAGTTGCGCCCTCATTGGTCTTTATCTTAAAAATGTTTTCTGTCAAACCCAATAATTTACCTTCAAAAATCTTTTTTCCGTTCAGAGGCTGGTATAGCTTCACTTCAACTGCTTCTCCCTTAAACCGTTCAAAGTCCCGCTCCTTCTTGAGCGGCCTCTCTCCCGGAGAAGATACCTCCAGAATATAGCTTTGCTTAATCAGGTCCGTTTCATCCAGTATATCGCTCAATTGCTCGCTGACAGCCTGACAATCTTCGATGGCGACTCCGCCTGTCTTGTCTATGTAAACCCTCAGATACCAATTAGCTCCTTCTTTGATAAACTCTACATCTACCAATTCAAAGGACAGCTCATCCACGATAGGTTGCGCCAGCTCAGTAATGATATCCTCCACTCGCCTTTTTGCCATATTTTAGTCCGTTCCTTTCAACTCTTACGGTCAAACATCCTTTTTAAAGACAAAGAGTGGGGTCAGCCCACTCTTTACCAATCAAATAATATGCTTTAATCCACGCAGTATTATATCACTATTATCTGTAATTATCAATCATTTATTTGCACTATCTAAAAAAGACTCATTTGGCTGCTTTCAGGGATGCCATCGAGACAACTATTCTGTGACATTATCTCTATGATAGTTTTGCTGGCTTTAGACCGAATCCTCAAGTCCTCCACGGATATGAATTCTCCCTGTGCCCGTGCTTCCACAATGGAATTCGCCACCGTGGTACCCAAACCCTGCAAAGAATTAAGAGGTGGTCTAATCCCCTTTCCTTCGATTTTAAATTTGGTTGCATCAGACTTGTACAAATCCACCGGCAGAAATTCTATTCCCCTGGAATACATCTCATTAGTAACCTCAAGTATGGTCAACACATTCTTATCCTTTGCTGTAATAGCATTCCCCTGTCTTTCAAGTTCATTAATCCTGCTTCGCACCTTCTCTTTGCCATGAGCCATTAATGTCGCATCAAATTCATCCGCTCTGACAGTGAAGTATGTCACATAAAACGCCAGCGGGTGATAAACTTTAAACCATCCGATTCTCATTGCCGTAAGCACATATGCAGCAGCATGAGCCTTCGGAAACATATACTTGATCTTCTTGCAGGACTCAATATACCAATCCGGCACTGAATGCGCCCTCATTTCCTCTTCATATTCGGGTTTGAGTCCTCTGCCTTTTCTAACATCCTCCATGATTTTGAATGCGCTTATGGGCTTCAGCCCCTTGTACATCAGATAAACCATTATGTTGTCTCTTGTACCTATAACCTCGGATATGGTGCAGATCTCGTCCTTAACAAGTTCCTGTGCATTATTTAGCCAAACATTGGTACCATGAGACAACCCGCTGATTTGAAGCAGATCGGAAAAGGATTTTGGCTTGGTATCCAGCAGCATCTGCCTGACAAATTTTGTGCCGAACTCCGGCATTGCAAAGGTGCCCACCTTGCTATCGATGTCCTCCGGTGAAATCCCCAATGGTTCTGTCGATACAAACAGTCCCATGACCTTTTCATCATTTACAGGAACATCCTGAATATCTATACCGGTAAGATCGCCAAGCATCTTGATCATTGTCGGGTCATCATGACCGAGTATATCAAGCTTAAGTATTGTATCATGCAATGAATGGAAGTCGAAATGTGTCGTGATTATATCCGATTGAGTATCATCAGCAGGCCTTTGAATAGGAGTAAAATCATACACATCGTATTCTCCGGGTATTACGATGATCCCTCCCGGATGCTGGCCTGTTGTCCTCTTTATTCCGGTGCATCCGCGTACCAGCCTGTTGATCTCCGCATTAGCAACGACCATTTCCTTTTCGTCCAAATATTTTTTAACAAAACCGTATGCTGTTTTGTCCGCCACAGAAGCAATTGTCCCTGCCCGGAACACATTTCCCTTTCCAAACAGCACTTCCGTATATTTATGAGCCTGAGATTGGTACTCTCCTGAGAAATTCAAGTCAATATCAGGGGCCTTATCACCATCAAAGCCAAGGAATGTCTCAAACGGTATATCATGTCCGTCACCCTTCAACTGTGTGCCGCAAATGGGGCAATCCTTACGAGGCAGGTCAAAACCCGAGCCTACGGAGCCATCGGTAATGAATTCAGAATATTTGCAATTTTTGCAGCTATAGTGAGGCGGCAGCGGATTCACCTCTGTAATCCCGGTCATTGTTGCTGCAAATGATGAACCCACAGAACCTCTTGAGCCAACAATGTAGCCATCTTCATTGGACTTTGCAACCAGCTTTTGCGCAACGAGATACATGACGGCAAAGCCATTCTTTATAATGGAGGTCAGCTCTCTCTCCAATCTTTTTGATACAATCTCCGGAAGCGGGTCGCCGTATACATCATGCGCTCTTTGGTATGCCATCCTCTCGATATCCTGCTCTGCTCCTTCGATGTTCGGCGGATATGTGCCCAACGGGATCGGTATGATCTCTTCAATCATATCTGCAATTAGATTTGTATTTTCAACAACGATCTCATAAGCCTTCTTATCTCCCAAATAGGTGAATTCAGCCAGCATATCCTCTGTTGTCCTGAAATACAGCGGCGCCTGCCTGTCTGCATCAGTATAGCCCTGTCCAAACATTAGAATCCTCCTGAATACTTCATCCTGAGGATCTATAAAATGCACATCGCAGGTTGCAACAACCGGTTTTTTCAGCTTTTCTCCCAATTCCACGATACGCCTGTTCAGCTGCTTGAGATCGTCCTGGCCTTCAACTGTGTTGTTTTCGATCATAAACGCATTATTTCCCAGTGGCTGAATCTCCAGGTAATCATAGAAGCCTGCGATCTTCTCAATCTCATAATCACTTTTACCCCGTACTATAGCTCTGAACAGCTCACCGGCTTCGCAGGCGCTTCCCAGGATGAGTCCCTCCCTGTACTTCAGAAGTAAGCTCTTGGGAACCCTGGGTTTCTTATAAAAATAATTGAGGTGTGATTCTGAAATTATTTTATATAGATTTTTTAATCCTGTACTATTCTTCACTAAAATAATAGCATGATATGACTCTGCCTTTTTATAATCAAAATGGCCGGACAGTTCCCGATCTATTCCGCTTAGTGTTTGTACACCACGTTCCTTAAGCAGCTCAAGACATTTTATTAATATCTCTGCTGTGGCCGTCGCATCGTGTACCGCCCTATGGTGGTTATCCAGCTTGATACCAAGATGTTTCGCCACCACATCCAGCTTGTGCTTACTGAGTTTAGGAAAAAGACTCCTGCTCATCTGCAGCGTATCAATGATGATATTGTCAAATTTCTTGTTGTAAGCTTTTGATGCAACCTTAATAAAGCCAGTGTCAAACGTTGCATTGTGCGCCACCACCGGTAACTCTCCTGTGAATTCCAGAAAGCTCTTCAAGGCTGCTTCAATGTCAGGAGCTCCTGTAACCATTGTGTCGCTGATACCTGTCAATTTCGTGATGAACTCGGGAATAGGAATGCCCGGATCAACAAAGGTGCTGAATGTGTCACGGATTTCCCCGCCTGACACCTTAACTGCACCGATCTCCGTAATTTTATCCTTTGCAGCATTTAATCCTGTGGTTTCAATATCGAATACGACATATTCACCCTCCAGCTGATATTCACTTTTTTGCTGATTATCCATATAAACGATTGGGGGTTCATTATCCAGCAGGTAGCATTCCACCCCATACAGTATCTTGATTTTGTTCTTCTTGCCGGCGCTGTAAGCTTCAGGGAAAGCTTGTACGACTCCATGATCAGTTATAGCTACTGCCTTGTGCCCCCATTTTGCTGCTCGTTCAACAAGCTTAGTAACAGGTGTCACTGCATCCATGGCACTCATCTGTGAATGGAGATGCAATTCAACTCTTTTAACTTCAGCCTGGTCCATCTTAATAGCCTTTTCCAGTTCAAGGATATCTGTGGCCATAATAGACATATCCTTTGTATATTTATCGAACTGTGCTTCACCCCGGACCTTGAAAAACAACCCATCCTTTATCTGCTCAGATCTGAGATCATAGTCTTCCTTTTGCACAAACAGCTTAACTGTTACTGAGCTTGTATAGTCTGACATGTCAAATGTACATATAAAGCGTTCACCGCGGATCTCTTTAAAAGCAACATTGGCAACATCCCCGCTTATTGCAACCTTGCCCGAATCCTGAGTCACCTCGCTCATCTTCATTAACTTGTCATTAAAGTTCTTTCCCATGATGATCTCAATGACCTGCGTATCGCTCTCATCCATCGTCTTTTTTCTCTTATTCTTTTTCCCGTTTCCTGAGCCCTGTTCTTCTGCCAGAGCCATATTATTGATCCTGGTCTCCTCATTTTCAATAAGTTCAGCATATTTTTCTCTGAATTCCTGATCCATCTCGCAATTATGAAAGGAAACTGTAATCTTTTCGCCAAATGCTTCCATAATAATTTTTTCAATCATCTTGTCACAATCCTGTGATTTTAGAATCCCGCTGCCAGCCGTTGCCAGGCTTATATCAAGACGATTTGAGTCTAATGCCCAGTCACATCCGTTCAGGATGCCCCGGCTTGATGCAATGTTTGTATTAACAACGGAAACAATGTCAGTCCAGTATGACGAAAGAATCTCCTTAAGTGACATATCAAGGCCGAACTTAATCATAATTTCAACATCTACAGAAAAAGCCTCTGCCAGTACTGACTCTGCCTGTTTGACAATGTCAACAGGAATAAGTCTGTCTGAAGTGGCTTTAATCATAAGTTTACCTGTCTTTTTACTTACTCCCAGGCTTGAGATGGCAACCTCTTTGAAAAAATCACGAATCGAATTGTCGAGCTCGACCTCCGGAAATGTCTCGGTAAAGCTTTTGTCCATTGCAGGTTTTGACATTTGTACATACCCCTCTAAGTTTCTCTCTTTTAGAAATCGTTAGCTGCGACTTCCAATAAACTTTTCTACTGTTTCATTATCTATCTTGATTTATCTTTATATATCCGG
>JAEYRF010000158.1 GCA_023409615.1 Bacillota bacterium
GTATTGCCCTACTCCTATTGCTTTAGGGTCAATCTTAACAAGCTCTGCCAGCGGGTCCTGAAGGCGTCTGGCAATAGAAACCGCACTTCTAAGTGAAACATCAAAATCCGGAAATTCTTCTGCTCCAAGCTTTGAAGCCGAATACACAGAAGCGCCTGCTTCACTTACAACCATATAATAAACCTTCCTGGAGATTTTTTTCAACATATTGGCGGTAAATATTTCAGTTTCCTTTGAGGCCGTACCATTACCAATTGAAATAATATCAACACTAAATTGGTCAATCAGCTGCTGCATGACCTTTTCGGATTCTTCAATTTTGTTTTGCGGCGGCGTAGGATATATGACGGTCGTAATCAGAACTCTGCCGGTATCATCAACAACTGCGACCTTACATCCTGTTCGATATGCAGGATCCAGCGCCAGCACCACTCTGCCTTTCACCGGCGGTTGCAGCAGCAGGTTTCGCAAATTCTCCGCAAACACCTTCATCGCCTGCTCGCCGGCCAGTTCCGTCAATTCATTCCTGACCTCGTTCTCCATAGAAGGTTCGATAAGGCGCTTATAGGCGTCTTCTACTGCTTTCTCCACATACTCCATCGTAACAGATCGTGCCTTCCTGACATACTTCGCCTTCAAATATTGTGTAATAAGCTCCTCCGGCACTTCGATGTGAGCCTGAAGAAACTCTTCCTTCTCGCCTCTGTTTATTGCCAAAATCTTATATTTAGCAACCTTTGAAACAGGTTCTCTAAAATCATAGTACAGCCTGTAAACGGAGTCATTCTCTTTCGTTGCCCGCGATACAACGGTGCCATGCTTAAAAAACAACTCCCTTACTACCTTCCTGGTTTCTGCATTATCAGACACTTCCTCAGCAATTATATCCATTGCTCCTGCCAATGCTTCCTCCACACTATTTACATCTTTTTCGGTGTCAATATAAGCAGCTGCAACATCTTGTAGATTTCCGGAAATAATCTCCTGTGCCAGCAGAATTGAAGCCAACGATTCAAGACCTTTTTCACGTGCTATAGATGCTCTTGTCCTTCTCTTTGGTTTAAATGGCCTGTAGATATCTTCAATTTCCTGTAAGCTTTCACAGGCATCAATGCTGGTTGAAATATCCGGAGTTAGTTTCCCCTGTTCCTCAATAAGCCGCCTGACAGCGTTTCTGCGCTCTTCAAGGTTGCGTAAGTATACAAGCCTTTCATGCAGTTCTCTGAGCACCTGGTCATTCAATTCACCAGTCAGTTCTTTCCTGTACCTGGCTATGAACGGAATCGTAGAACCCTCATCCACAAGCTTGATAGTGTTTTGTACCTGAAATGGTTTTAAGTTGAATTCCTGTATCAATTGAGATGTGATATCTGCCATTCTGCTTTGCTCCCTTTCCCCAGCTATTGTAACATAGTTCGATATCTATTCCTAAAATGCGCAATAACATCAAATTCAATCAATAATTCTCGTCTTGGCCTATGATCGCACCGTTGACCTTTGATCGCTCCGCTGCCTATGATCGCACCGTCGGCCTATAACACCCGACCAAGTGCCTCAAGAGAATCAAATATGTAATCCGGCTTCACAGATGATTCCTCAACATCCTTGAGGGACGTTTCTCCAGTTAGCACCAAAACGCCGGTTATCCCGTTGTTGACTGCTGTGGCAATATCCGTATAAAGCCTGTCCCCGACAAATGCAAGCTCATCATTATTACATCCGGTAATCAACTTTATCATATCAACTGTTTCAATAAAAGGTTTTCCGAGATATTTTGGCTTAACTCCGGTTGATGCCTCTACCATTGCACACATCGCCCCACAGTCAGGTATGAAACCATCCTCAGTCGGACAATTCAGATCCATATGTGTTGCGATAAAATGCGATCCATTTCGAATATATGTACAAATACGTGAGATTTTCTCATACGTCAGTGTTGTATCAAAACTTAACACCACGACATCAGGTTTGTCATCAACCAGCCGGATACCGCCTTTGATAAAGCTATCCCTGAGCAGTTCTGTGCCAACCAGGTAAACTCCCGCCTTCGGGTAATTCTTTACCAGATATTTAATAGTAACGTCCCCCGAGGTAACAATTCTATCTTCATCAACATAGCATCCCATTCCTGCTAGTTTCTTTTTATAGAAGGCACTGGTGCGAGATGAATTGTTTGTGAAAAATAAAAATTCCCTGCCTGTTTTATTCAGCTTTTCTAAAAACTCTAATGAGCCCTTTATAAGCTTATCTCCAAGATAAAACGTGCCATCCATATCCAACACGAAAAGCTTCTTCTCATTCAATATTGCCATGTTTTTAGTCATAGAACCTCCTGGCCAGTATATCTGTAAACTCAACCAGTTTGTCCTTTTCGGCACAGAAGCGCAGCATTATGTACCTATCCCTCTGATACATTGCATTCATCATACTATCTATAAATAATTCGCGGCTAACCCCCAATTCTCCGGGAGTTGTACTGGCACCGATCTTTCTGAGTAAACTTGTTACCTGCTCCACAGTTGGATAATTAATACCAGCAGGCATCATATCAGCAGCCAATTCATATAGCATCGCTGTAACAACAGTACCAACCCCAACCGCATTTCCGTGGAGTGCATGCGTCTGCCCTGCCTCAATTGCCTTGACTTCCCAGTAATGAGCAAGCTGGTGTTCCGTACCGGAAGCCGGTCTTGATACACCCACAAGCCCCATCGAAATACCGGTGAGTATTAATGCTTCAATTAAATACCTAATCGCCTTCTCGTCACGAGCAGCCAATCCATCTGCGCTTTCGATACATCTATCCACACCTCTTTGTACAACCATAGCAGTTGTCTCACAATAGTACTCATTGCGCATGATATTCGCCAGTCTCCAATCCGTCAAAGCCGACAACTTGCCAAGCACATCACCGAATCCCGCTTGAATCATAATCATTGGTGCGTCTTGCATAATCGCAGTGTCTGCGAATATCGCACTTGGATATTTCCCCGGGACTGTAATTTTTTTATGATTAATGATCAGCGGAGAAACAACAGAAGCGTATCCGTCCATAGAGGGTGCCGTACATACGACCGCAAAGGGTCTGTTCATCCTGAAGCTGACCAGTCGGGTAATATCATTCAATACGCCCGACCCAACTGAAAGGACGAATGAGGTATCCTGCTCCATTTCTGTCAGCAGCCTTCCGAGAGTATGCTCATCCGGCAGAAGGTCATGATCCCCGGTCTCAAATACAAATGACTTAAGCCGGAATCCCTCTGTCTCAAGCCTGTCAATAACTGTCTTTCCAAAGACACTATAAGTATTTGTATCTGATAAAACAAATAATTTCCCACTGATATATGGTGTAAGTGTTTCAACAAGATCGTTCAGAATGTTATTCCGGACAACGATTTTATCTATGTCAACAGAATGCTTTCTTCCGCAAGTGCATTCAAATTCAAGCCCTGGCATATCCTCAACACTAGTATGCAATACATCTCTCATATTTTCGGCTCCTCAATTTTGTCCATAGTATGCATTCTTGCCATGTTTCCTAAGAAAGTGCTTGTCCAGCAGTGTGTCAGACACAGGTTTATTATCCGGATTCAATGTGCATGTAGCATACGCTGTTTTAGCGATTTGTTCCAGAACAACACTGTTATGCACAGCCTCGTCGGGATCTTTCCCCCATGTAAATGGACCATGATTTGCCACAAGCACGCCGGGCACGTGGACAGGATCTTTGTGTTTGAATGCCTCAATGATAACGTTCCCCGTCTCCAGCTCGTACTCACCTTTAATTTCATTTGCCGTCATAGTACGCGTGCAGGGAATTTCACCGTAGAAATAATCCGCGTGAGTAGTGCCGAAGCATGGTATTCCCCTCTGAGCCTGAGCCCAGCTAGTCGCCCAGGTGGAGTGTGTATGGACTATTCCTCCGACACCGGCAAATGCCTTATACAGAGCCAGATGTGTAGGCGTATCCGATGAAGGCCTGAATTTACCCTCTACAATATTTCCATCAAGGTCCAATACAACCATATGCTCTGTTGTCATGTCCTTATAACTGACGCCGCTGGCTTTAATTACAACAAGTCCCTCATTTCTGTCAATACCGCTGACGTTTCCCCAAGTATATACAACAAGCCCGCGCTCGGGCAGTTCCAAATTTGCCTCCAGAACTTCTTTCTTAAGACGCTCAAGCATTTTCAATCACTCCCATAAATTAATATTCATACACATAAACTTTACCACACCTCCCCCGCACAGTCCATAGTACAAGGGACGCTTCTCATTTTTTCTATTAGGGGACACTTCTCAACATTAGTACTTGGAGATAATTATTAGGGGACACTTCTCAACATTAGCGCTATGCTTCATAATTAAAAGATAGCTTGCCATACACATTTCGAAACATGCAGTAAAGAAAAACAGAGGTCACTCCTTAATGGCAGTACATAGATAATCTATCAATCTGCATTCTTATCAAGAAATGTCCCCTGCTTTTATCTAGCTTTATTCAAGTCAGACTTTAATTGAGAAGTGCCCCCGCAAGAAACGCCTCTCTGGTTGTTAATTGAGAAGTGTCCCCCAAGCAGCTAATTATGTTCTTGGTCAGTAACCGGCCTGATTAACGGGATTTTCGGCTCTTAGAGTTAACAGACGTTTCAAAACGCCCTTCACCTGCATTTTCTCCCAGCTGGTCATTGGATATATCAGGTTTTACCTTTTTATCCACATCACAGGCCTTTTTCTTTTTGCTCGACATCAATAATCCTCCTTTCATTAACAGATTGTTCCTGCCATCTTATCACGAAAATATTTTGTAATCATGAAAAGTTGAACATATTATTTGCATTTTTATAGAAATTATGTCTTAATGCTTTATCTTTATCATTTCAATATCTGCGATTCTATTGAATTCTATTGAATTACTCTTCAGCTTCACATAGAATTACTTCGTTGATAGGAGTCTATTGTTATGGTATACTTAGGTAACAAATCTAAGGAAGTGGAAGATATGAATGGAAAAATAAAAATCAAGAAACATAAATCTGATCTTTCAATCAATAGTCCTAAGTTTACTATTGAAATTGAGCAGGCAAAGTCACAGGATCTACAGATACTAAATAATTATGAGGTTCTTACGAATCTTATAGGAACCAGTGATATCGTGATCAGCTTGGACAGTGGCCTCATGAATCTTCCTAGACAGAAGCGCCAGCCGCTTATTCAAAAGTTCCTTGAATCAATACGTGCGATGGATTTGGAATACAAATACCTAAAATCCGCAAGTCATCAACCCAGCCAGTCAATTCTATCTATATTGTTTAAAGAAAAAAATACTGAAGACCACGAAATACTTGCATATATTCCAAACGAAATCTGGATGAACAGCGCTTTCCAGGAGATTCTCCCCTTTTATGGCGCTAGATACTTTATCACAAAAAACAACAAAAACAGT
>JAEYRF010000183.1 GCA_023409615.1 Bacillota bacterium
CCCGCAGAATTTCCGGCCAGTTCCAGTCCTACCTTTCCAAGACTGTCACGGTCCATATCGGACAACAGCGTCTCATCTCCCTTGTTTCCGGGCAGTACGCCTTCATTTACACCAAGGATGTATAACGCCTTTATATCATGGCTCCTTGCTCTTTCGATACTGCCTGCGAGCACCTGATCAAGCGCGGGTGGAATCAACCCCATCTTATGCCCGGCAAACCCTGCCGTCAATATCTCTGAAAACCGTTCCGTGCCAATACTTTCTTCTCCAAGCACCTCTACGATTTGTGAGAAAACCTCCATCACCATATTCCATACCTGATGGTACTCATTCGCCTTGTCCATCTGCCCTGCATCCAGGAAGATTTGCGAGAGTTCCTTTATTTTTTTGTCCGCACCGGTCTCACAAAGCAGATCAAACAATGCAGTACAGAACACTATCGCCCTGTTACCGCCTTTTGTTTTACTTCGAAAATTTAAAAGCGGTTCCGTCAGCTTCTTCCTAACATCATTGATCTCTGAAAGACTCTGCACATCCTCAGGTGAAGGTTCTCCTTTCACATCAGTATATTTCACAGGGTACTGCCAGTCGTCATTTCGAGTCCAGGCATTTCCCCTGATCCCATTAGCAAGGACATAGTTCTCCAGCATGTCCAACTCATCCATTTCAATATCGGTAAGCCCTGTTTTAGCATACCGAAAGACAGATTCATACGACCAATTATTTGAGAACACCTCGAGTGCAGACAACAGGAAAATAATCAGCGGATGTCCATCGATATCACGCTTCCCATCTATAAAAAATGGAATTCCAAATCGTGAAAAAACACTTTTTACAATACTGGTATAGCTATCTGGATTTCTCATTGTCACAGCGATATCTCTGTACCGGAATCCCTTATCCCTGCATAACCTGATTACATCCCGCGCCGTATCCTCGACTTCCGCGTAAATATTGGAACAGGAACGGATGCACACATCACCCGATTGTTTTGTGAATTTTTTATAAGGGTATTTATAGAAATTACGTTCCAGATGCCCAAGCTCTTCAGAGCAATAAAAACGAGGTGAGAAACCTGAAATACTATTTGACGCTCCAAGCATCACAGGGCGCTCCACATGGATTCCTTCCTCTGCGGCCAGCCGCAGAAGTTTTGCAGCTGTTTTTCTGACCGGTTCAAACACCATTGGCGCACCGTCCCCCAACTCGTTGGAAAGACAATCCGTGCAAAGACAGATAGTGACGTCGGCAGCCTTATTCAACAGTTTACCAATTACTTTGTATTCTTGCGGCGTGAAGCCGGAAAACTCATCAATCCATATGTTCGCGCCGTTAAATTGTACAGATTGGTCAAGTTTATTATAAAGCTCGACCAGATCATCATCTGCATCCATATAGTTCAAATGGAGCAGTCTTTCGAATTCGGAATAAACCAGTGTCAGGTCACCGAGTTTTTCTTTGAGTGCAAGCCCTTCCGGTAACTTTTCCTTGGCTGTTATCAGCTGGTCAGAGGTTATATCATAGCGTTTAAATTCAGTGATTGCATCAGATAATATCTCTGTGAAGCCTTTTTTGAGTGCCGTCCTTGAAAAAACCTTAAGCTCGCTTCCAAGGCGATCCATAATCAGAAAAAGCAGCATACTCTTGCCGGCTGCATTTAGATGACGGCGGGCTATACCGCCTACTTCACTGAATACCCTAAATGCCAGTCGCCTGAAACTCAGCACCTCAGCATTGGAATCCCCCGACATACCAGAAATTCCAGCCAGGTTTCTCTCCGCCTGAAGCGAGAACTGCTCCGGCACTATCAGCACCAGGGGACGCCCCTCCGAAACGGCACTGCCGCCGGAAAGCAGTTTGTTTTTTATCTCTTGCAGACACAATGTCGATTTACCGCTGCCTGCCCGCCCATAAATAATCTTAAGTCCCATAAATTCCACCATCCGGTACGATTTTCATTTCCACGATTGCGCCACGCTGCAATCCGCCCAGCTGTTTCGTCCCATTATTTTGTAAGTTTTTCGCGATTCGCGAACTACCATATGTATAAATCTATTGTAACATATGGTAAAGTTTTTGCTAAAACCCTCCGCCTCATAGTGTAACTTACAAATTATTTCAGTTTTTTTTCAATCATTCTGGCCAGCTCTCTTGCTGACACTGTATTCATGTGAACTCCATCTACCGTAACAGCCAACCCTCTCTTTTTGCTGACCCGATCCGCAAATGGAAGTGTTGTTGTTAAAATGGCCAAAATCAGGACTCTTAAGGAATCCTTTGAAAAAAAGCATGAACCTGTATTATGCTGTTTTTTCTTAATATATCTCTGGCGTGACGCTATATCGAGATATGGAAAAGAAAATTCACTGCACAGATTCGAAATGATTTCATTATAGCTTTCCGCTTTCCTGTCAAGGTCGTTTTCCGATGTTTCAATAAAAGGTATTCCAAAAACAATTACCTTTTTCCCTTGCATCTTCAGCATCTGCAAGAGCTTCCTATATTCAAACCTGAAGTGCTCTCCGTCACGGCATGGCACACTGCCTCTGAGGTGAATTGCTGCGGTTACCTTACTCCAGGATTTAGAGTAGTTCTTCAGGTAAGGCAGCAGAACATCATTTGCGCCGATACCGATAATAATTGTCTCTGCAGAGTGGTATTCAGGCCTCTTTAATATATTTATGATTCTTTCCGTCATGCCGGTCAATGTATCCGAACCCAATCCGAAATTTCTGAATTGCCTTTTGCTATTTATATATTTGAGATATGTAACGCCTGGTCTGCCTTTTGTGATGCTGTCACCAAAGCAAAGTATCATAGTGGGATCCTTTCAGTAAAAAAATACAACCATATATGTTGCTGCAGCTTTATTTGTTTCTTACATAAATATGCTTCACACTGCGATGACTTGTATTTCTTTGCTCAATTTCAAAACGGCTGAGACTTTTTATTAGAAGAGTCAGTTTCGCAAATCCATAATTTCTAGCGTCAAAATCAGGCTGTTTCTTTGAAATCAGATTGCCGACCTCGCCAAGAAAAGCCCATCCGCTTTCATCTGCTACATCATTTATGGATGAAGCAATCAAGCTGATAAGATTTTCATCAATATCCACAGTGCCGGCCTTTGTTTCCTGAAAATTAACAATTTCCTTGCCGGAGTTGTTGTTTTCCATATCCTTGCCCTTTACACTTGATGTATGAGTATTGATTATTTCAATATAAATGAATCTGTCACATGCTACGATAAAGGCACTTGGTGTTTTTCGCTCGCCAATCCCGATCACCCTCATACCTGCTTCACGCAATCTTGTAGCAAGCCTGGTAAAATCACTGTCGCTGGATATGATACAAAAGCCATCCACCTTTTCGGAATACAGGATATCCATTGCATCTATAATCATTGCGGAATCCGAGGAGTTCTTCCCATAGGTGTAGCTGTATTGCTGAATAGGAGTTATGGCGTTTTCCAGCATAGCACTTTTCCACCCGGTCAGCGCCGCGCTTGTCCAATCAGCATATATCCTTTTGATGGTCGGTGTCCCGTACTTCGCAACCTCCTCCAGCATTCCCTTTATATTCCTGTAAGGAACATTTTCCGCATCGATAAGAACTGCAAGTCTTAGATCCTCCATATTAGGCATATGCTTTACCCCGTTTCCACCATTCTGATTTTTGAATTGCATTTATATTCTACCACACAAACTCCAGTATTATATAAAAATGTTCCAAATAATTCTATTTTCGATCAATATCTATTAATGAAAATTTGTCTACCATAGTGTATAATAAATCATACAAAAACAGAGAGGGTAGAAAGCATGAATAAAAGAACAGATTACATACAGTGGGATGAATACTTTATGGGAATAGCACTTTTATCTGCAAAAAGAAGCAAGGACCCATCTACACAGGTTGGTGCGTGTATTGTTGACAGCAGAACAAACCACATCTTAAGTGTCGGTTATAACGGGTTCCCGATTGGCTGCTCCGATGATGATTTTCCATGGTCGCGTGATGGAGAAACACTGTGTACAAAATATCCCTATGTCGTCCACGCCGAGTTGAACTCCATTCTTAATAACAGGGGTGTTACTCTGGAAAACAGTAAAATATATACCGCCCTATTTCCCTGTAACGAGTGTGCCAAAGCTATTATTCAATCCGGCATCAAAGAGGTGGTATACCTAAGCGATAAATACGCCGACACCGACATCGTCAAAGCCTCAAAAAGAATGCTAGAAAAAGCCGGTGTGGCGCTCAGACAGTTAAAACCTGAAATAGATGAAATTAAAATAAGCTTCACCTGATTACGAAAGCAATGCGCGATCTTCTGCAAACTCTTGTCCGCTGGCTTTTCCAAACCGCTGCAGAAGGTCGTCCACAGTGAGCTTCTGTTTCTCGTCCCCACTTATGTCCAGAATGATCCGCCCACCATGCATCATAATCAGGCGGTTGCCATGCTTAATTGCATCTCTCATGTTGTGTGTAACCATCATGGTGGTCAGCCTGCTCTCCGAAATTAGCTGATCGGTAAGACCCAGTACCTTTGCCGCAGTTTTTGGATCAAGTGCTGCCGTATGCTCATCCAGAAGAAGCAGTTTCGGCTTTTTCAAGGTTGCCATTAGAAGCGTCAGCGCCTGGCGTTGACCGCCTGATAGCAATCCTACCTTACTGCTGAGACGGTCTTCAAGTCCCAGGTCGAGCTGTTTAAGCATTTCCTTATATAATGTGCGTTCTTTGTGAGCGATACCCCATTTCAGAGTACGGCGCTGGCCACGTCTAAAAGCAAGAGCCAGATTCTCATCGATCCCCATGTTGGCCACAGTACCCATCATGGGATCCTGAAATACTCTTCCGAGCAGTGCCGCCCTTTTATGCTCAAGTTGCCTGGTCACATCTGTGTCATCTATGATGATTGAACCTTTATCCGAGGGATAGACTCCGGCAACACAGTTAAGTAAAGTGGACTTACCTGCGCCGTTCCCACCAATAAGTGTAACGAAATCGCCATCTTCCAGCGTAACGCTCACATTGCGAAGGGCAATCTTTTCGTTGATAGTCCCATAGTTGAAGACCTTATATACACCATCTACTTTTAGCAATTTATTCACCCTCCCTTATTATTATTTTTACAGGGCGAAGAATCTTCCTGATAACAGGCAGCGACAAAGCAATCGCAACAGTAATTGCAGTAAACAGTTTTAGATCATTGGCCGGCATACCAAGCTTCAATACTACTGCGATGATGATACGATATGTCACCGAGCCCAGCACCAGTGAAATTAGCCTGCTCATAAAATTCTTTTTACCAAACAGCACTTCACCAATGATCACCGATGCAAGTCCAATAACAATGGAACCTACGCCCATCTGCACATCCGCATAGCTCTGACTTTGTGCAATCAAGCCACCACTGAGTGCAACCAGGCCATTACTAATAATTAAGCCGAGTATCTTAGTAGTGTTTGTGTTTATCCCCTGAGCCCTTACCATGTTGGGGTTGTTACCGGTTGCTCGTATAGCGCTTCCTATCTCCGTACCAAAGAACCAGTATAGAACTGCTACAAGCAGCGATATACATATGAGTCCCAATGCAATGACAGCGCCGGTACGGCCCAGCCCAAGACCCTCAAAAACAGTATATACAGTTCTCACCCGCAAAAGTGAAATATTTGCTTTCCCCATAATCCTCAGATTTATAGAATAAAGGGCGATCATGGTCAGAATACCCGACAGTAATGCAGGTATTCTGAGCTTTGTATGCAGTATTCCGGTAACAAATCCGGCTAACATGCCGCCAAGCAATGAGAGCAGCGTTGCCAGAAAGGGGTCAACTCCCATAGCGATCAACTGTGCAGCAATCGACGCTCCCATTGCAATGCTTCCCTCGACTGTCAGATCTGCAAAGTCCAGAATCCGGAACGTGATATACACTCCGATGGTCATCACGGCCCACAACAATCCAAGCGAAATAGCACCTATTATAATTTGCAGCATTAAATCCACTCATTTCTATTTAAACTATTCTTATTGTATAATATACTTCCATAAATAATTCACTGTTTTTGACTATTCGCCTTTGGTCACATACTGTTGCAGATCATCCGGAATCTCAATTCCAATCTCTTCGGCTACAGTTCCGTTGATGGCAAAATCAAAGCCGGTAGCCGATTCTATAGGCATGGTGTCAGGTTTTGCTTCTCCCTTGAGAACTTTGACCGCCATTAGTCCTGTCTGGTAACCCAGATCATAGTAGTTGATACCCATTGTGGCCAATCCTCCGGTGTTGACCATTCCTGATTCACCACAGATAACAGGTGTTTTAGATACAGATGTCACTCCGTGTACTACAGGCATGGCAGAGGCAAATATATTATCTGTAGGAATGTATATTGCATCACACTGGTCCACTATGGACTGTGTTGCCTGCTGTACTTCGTTTGAGTTTGATACCGTTACCTCGATGTAGGTCATTCCGAGTTTCTCAATGGCTTCCTTGGCAAGCTTTGCTTGCAAAATGGAATTATCTTCGTTTGAGGTATAAAGCACACCTACTGTCTTGGCATCCGGCACCAGTTTAACCAGAAGATCAATCTGCTCCTTTATGGGGTTCATATCCGTTGTTCCGGTGACATTTCCGCCTGGAACTTCATCGGAACCAACCAGCTTTGCTGATACATAATCCGTAATGGCCGTACCCAGAATAGGGATTTCTGTGGTTTTTCCTGCAATGGACTGTGCCGCAGGGGTTGCAATCGCCAATACAAGATCCGTCTTATCGCCTATGAAGCGATCACTTATAGTGGATAGATTAGACTGATCCCCCTGGGCATTCTGTAAGTCAATTGTAATATTTTTCCCTTCCTCATAGCCATTGTCCTTCAAAGCGGTAATAAATCCGTCCCGCGCTGAATTTAACGCGATATGATCAACATACTGTATAATCCCAATTTTGGGATTTCCAGATTTTCCGCCTAATGTACAACCTGTCGCCACAATAGCAATAACAGCTGTTAAAACCAATGCCAATACCTTAACTATCTTTTTCATTTTTTTATCCCTCCATATCTAATAATATATATATATAATCTTATACAGATCAATTTTAGTATAAAAAAACGCCTCCTGTCCTTATAACAGGGGCGAAGTAACCATTCGCGGTACCACCTTGCTTTCATTGTTTGCACAACCTCAACGAGCAACTAACATTGCTCCTCCACTATAACGGATGGACCCGACACATCCTACAGGACAAACCGACTGTAAGCGCTTGTCTTTGAGTGTGTGGCTCTTAGGATGAATTCACGGCTTGTATCCTGCTTTCTCGCACCAACCGAAAGCTCTCTTTAAGATTGCAACACCGCTACTAGTTCCTAGTCTTTGCCTTTCAATATATCTTATTTAATTTTACCCACCTTTGTTCAACCTTAATCATCAATTATTTTGATTCGTTGAAGAATTGTTATAATTATAATGTACAATACGATTAAGTGTCAATAGGCTTATTGTTTCAGCAGCTCCGACGAGTAAAATTATTTCTTGGTAGTTTGGGATATCTATTCAGGCAAGACATATGTTAAAAATTACCATACAGTAAATTTCATTTTTTGCCGGAAGCATTACACCATATTAACCGATATT
>JAEYRF010000185.1 GCA_023409615.1 Bacillota bacterium
TTTTCTCTGCTTCGGGCAATATTCCTGCAGCACGATTGGGCGTTTGGTCTCATGTCCGGGCCTGAAATCCCTCTCCTGATTGCTGATCCATTTTCTGCCGTCGTCATCATGGAAAAGGGATGCGTCAAACCCGCTGGAATTGATATATACAGGATCACTCCATGGACCATGGATGCTGTCAGACCAAATCAGGAAGTTGTCAACATCAAATTGCAGACGGTTCGAGTTATAGACGTTGGAATAAAGTATATAAAAGCGTTTTTCATCTTCGCACCAGGTCAGGCACGGTGCCCATACGCCTTTTGAAGGCTGTAGTCGGCTCAAATTAATATGATTCTTTGTTTTTAGAGCATAATCTATCAGTTTCCAGTGCACAAGATCCTTTGAATGGTAAATAGGAATGCCGGGAAACCATTCAAAGGTGGAGGTAGCAATATAGTAATCATCGCCGGTGCGGATAATTGCAGGATCCGGGTTAAAACCAGGAATTATTGGGTTGTTTATCATATTCTTCTCCTGTTAAGTTCATTTTTGTTATAAAGCACTTATATTTTTATAACAGCCTTTACAACATCAGTTTTATTATTTATGACAAATTCAAACGCCTTTGCCGTGTCCACAAAATCAAATTCATGAGTTACGATGGATTTGACGTCAATCAACCCCTGTGAGATTGCATTGATAGCCTGTGGGTAGATATTCCTGTAACGGAATACTGTCTTAATTTGAGCTTCCTTACCCATCAGTTTTGCAAAGTTGAATTCGATAATATCCTGCGGAGCCATTCCTACAAGTACTATAGTTCCGCCGCGTTTAACGATATGAGGCGTTTGGGAACAAGTTCTTGCCGTACCGGCTGTCTCAATTACAACATCGGCGCCTTTTCCATCTGTAACATTATCTATCTCTTTAAGCACATCACATTCCAACGCGTTGATGACGCGGGTTGCACCGAGTTTTTTTGCATACTCAAGTCTTCTTGGAATAACATCTACAACGGTAATGTCTGCCGCGCCAAAAGATCTGCATGCAAGAAGTGTTACAAGTCCGATGCAGCCTGCACCAAGAATGACAACACTGTCGCCGAGCGATACATTTCCCTGCTTAGCTGCATGGATTCCAACTGATAGTGGCTCTACCAGAGCGCCTTCCTTGGTGGATACATTGTCAGGGAGCTTAAAGCACATGTTTTCCGGGAAAGCTATATAGTTTTCCAAACATCCGTGGTATGGCGGTGTAGCAAGGAACTCGACATCAGGGCAAAGATTATAGCGGCCTGTTTTGCAAAATTCACACTGACCGCAGGTGCAGCCCGGCTCAAGTGCAACACGGTCGCCCTTCTTTAATGTTTTAACATCCGAGCCAACCTCGGTGACGGTTCCGGCGCATTCGTGTCCCAGGATGAAATCCCATTCTACCACAAAATCTCCAATTCTACCGTGTTCCAGGTAATGGACGTCGGATCCGCAAATGCCGACATATTCCATCTTTACGATGACTTTGTCTTTTTCAAGCTTTGGCATTTCAATGTCACGTATTTCTATTTTATTGATGCCTGTCATGAACGCTGCTTTTTGCATAAGAACACCTCCACTGACATATGTGATTTTATTGACTTTTATAAAACGGTTTTATAAAAGTATCTAATTTCATAATAGATGCTATTTGGATAAAAGTCAACTAGAACAAACGTAATCTACATCTGCTAAATATATATGCACAGGACAACTATTATTACCTATTTTGATTGATAAAATTCATATAAGGCTTTTGCGATGTAATCTTAATGGAACAAAAAACATGATACATCGCAAAATGCCCCATATGATTGGTTAAGAATTTTATACATTGTTGATGAAGGTTTCGATGTGTAGCAGCGCGGCTCCTACAGCGGAGGAGTCTTTTTTGTATCTGCAGATTTCCAGATAGCTTCCGTCTCTTTCAAATGAATTGTGCAGTGCCGCCTTTTTTTTAAGAGGTTCAATATGACTTCCCATATAGCTGCCTACATATCCTCCCAGAATAACACGGCAGTCGAACATCATTCTCAGATTGTTTATCATAATAGTAAGGTAATGTACATATTTTTTCCAGACATCCTTATGTTGAACGCTTTCGGCATCAAGCTGCTTGAAAAATTCATCAAGTCTTCCATTTGTAGTATCTGAAAGAATACTTGCATTGCAATATGCATCCGAACAGCCGTATTGCCCGCAATAACAGCGTCTGCCCCCGGGTACAATCGTCATATGGCCAAATTCGGCACTGCGCTGGTTTTCTCCCGGATAAAATTTTTTGCCCAATAAAATTGCTCCGCCAACACTGTTGCTCAGCGAAAGGTATACTATATTATCTGAATTATCTCGATTCCATAATTCAGCAAGAGCGGCTGCACTTGCATCGTTGCTTAGAACACAGGGATATGGAATAAACTGGGCAAAACTATTCAGACTGCCGTCTGTAAAGCCCAAAACAGAGGCATAGGTAATATTCTGATGATCCTCTGACAACAGCCCGGGAACTGAAATGCCAACACCAAGAATTTTTGATCTGTCAATCTGAGGATCTTCTGTGAACTGATCAATATATTTTCCAAGCGTTCTGAAGTATTCCTTCGAATTCTCAAAAGGAATGCTGATATGTGTGTTCTTTACAATTGTTGCACATAAATCAATTGCCGCTATTGCAACATGACTTTTTGTTATATCTACGCCTATGGAAAATCTTGCTGCAGGATTACAGGCTATCACCCGGGCTTTTCGACCGCCTGTGGAAGCAAAACAGCCTTCTTCTTTTATGAGACCCGCTTCCTTGAGTACCTTCAGATTTTGACTGACTGTAGGCAAACTAATATTTAAGGACTGCACAATATCTTGTTTGGAAAGTTGTCCCTTTTTGTATATTAACCTGAAAATTCGATTGCGGTTAATTTTTTTCAAATCTATGCCAGTATTAGGATTGTACATTTCAGCGTTTCACCACACTTTTTTCACTTGATTTGTATCAATTCTATTTCAATACTTCAGATTTTGCAATAAAACATCTGTGTATTGTGTAATTAATGACTTTTTTGACTATGATAATTGTGAAACTGACTACGGAAAGAAATTTGGACATATATTGATTAGCCAGATATTTTTCTATATAATGTAGTCCAATAGTTTTGAAGAGGTAAGGAGGAAAGACATGGGCAGGGCATTGATAATAGGAGCAGGTGGAGTCGCAAGCGTAGTGGCTCATAAATGTGCTCAGAATTCAGATGTTTTTGAGGAGATTTGCATCGCCAGCAGAACGCAGGCCAAATGCGATATGATAAAGAAATCTATTGAAGACAGGATCGCAACAAGCCGCACAAAGGTCCACACGGCACAGGTAGACGCCGACAAAACGGAGCAGGTGGTAGACCTTATCAGGAGCTTCCGACCGGAGATCGTAATTAACGTTGCGCTTCCATATCAGGATCTGACAATTATGGATGCCTGCCTCGAAACAGGCGTACACTATGTGGATACGGCCAATTATGAGCCGCCTGATGTGGCTAAGTTCGAGTACAAATGGCAGTGGGCATACAGGGAGAAATTCCGGGAAGCCCACACAACTGCGTTGCTCGGCAGCGGATTTGACCCGGGAGTGACAGGTGTATTTTGCGCATATGCACAAAAGCACTATTTCGATGAAATTCATTCCATTGACATTCTCGATGCCAATGCAGGAGATCACGGATATCCATTTGCAACGAATTTTAATCCGGAGATCAATATTCGTGAGATCACAGCTAACGGCAGCTATTTTGAAAATGGTGAATTTGTTGAGACAAAGCCTCTTTCAGTGAAAAAAACCTATGATTTCCCGGATATAGGCCCTAAAAACATCTATCTTCTGCATCATGAGGAGATCGAGTCTCTTGCAATAAATATTAAGGGTATTAAGAAGATACGGTTCTGGATGACATTTTCAGATAACTATCTAAATCACCTGCGCGTTCTAGAGAATGTCGGAATGACATCAATTGAACCCATAGAATTTGACGGAAAGCAGATTATACCGCTGCAGTTCCTAAAAGCACTTCTTCCTGATCCCGCGTCACTTGGACCGAGAACAAAGGGTAAAACTAATATAGGTTGTATTTTCCAAGGCGTGAAGGATGGAAAACCAAGGACCTATTATGTGTATAATGTTTGTGACCATCAACAGTGCTATGCGGAGGTGGGATCACAGGCGATTTCTTACACGACCGGTGTTCCTGCTATGATTGGTGCAATGATGATCATGAAGGGCTTGTGGAAAAAGCATGGTGTTTATAATATCGAGGAGTTTGATCCTGATCCATTCATGGAAGCCCTTAATAAATGGGGTCTGCCTTGGCAGGAGAGCTTTTCGCCGGAGTTGTTGGATTAGATGAATGCCAGAGGTACAATGATGAATATTGATTTCAATGCTGTGACTTCACCTTGTTATATAGTAGATGAAGAACTTCTTATAAAAAACCTTGAAATATTACGGTATGTCCAGGATCGGACGGACTGCAGTATTCTTCTGGCACAAAAAGGCTTCTCAATGTTTTCGGTGTATCCAATTATCAAGAAATATTTAAAGGGTGTTACCTCCAGTTCACTTTTCGAGGCCAGACTGGGCTTCGAGGAGATGGGGAGCGAAGTCCATACCTTTGCACCTGCTTACGTCGATGATGATTTTGATGAGATTTTAAAGTATAGTGACCATATCGTGTTCAATTCTTTTGATCAGTGGAACAGGTATAAGGGCAGGGTAAGGGCGGTCACTTCAAAGAAAATCGAGTGCGGCATCAGGATCAATCCGGAGTACTCCGAGATTGAAAAACCTATCTATGATCCATGTTATCGTCACTCACGCCTCGGGGTCACACTTGAAAACTTCAGGCCGGATGAACTGGATGGTATTGACGGTCTTCATTTTCATACTATGTGCGAGCAGAATTCCGATACACTGGAACGTACTATCAAGGTCGTGGATGAAAAGTTCGGTAGGTACATCAAGGGGATGAAATGGCTCAATATGGGTGGTGGTCATCATATTACCAGACCGGATTATGATATTGATACATTGATTCGTTCAATCATGTTTTTCAAGGAGAAGTATGGTGTAAAGGTCTACCTGGAACCGGGAGAGGCAGTCGCCCTCAATACCGGATTCCTGGTGGCAAGCGTGTTGGACATAGTGAAGAACGGCATGGAAATTGCGATTTTGGATGCTTCGGCCGTATGTCATATGCCCGATGTATTGGAGATGCCCTACCGACCTGAAATAATAGATGCCGGTAAACCCGGTGAAAACCCTTATGTATACCGACTTGCAGGTAATACCTGTTTGGCTGGGGATGTTATCGGTGATTATTCCTTTAAAAAACCGCTGAAGCCTGGTGACAGGGTAGTGTTTTGCGATATGGCACATTATACCATGGTCAAGAACAATACCTTCAATGGCATAAATTTGCCTTCCATCGCACTATACAGTGCAACAGAAGGCATTAAAATAATTAAGAAATTTGGGTATGATAATTTTAAAGCACGATTATAACGAGGCAACAAAGATATCTTCCGCCCTATAGCCAGTCTACACCTTGAACTGGCTGACTTTGCTGTTTAAGTCATGTGAGCTTTGACTTGTCTGCTTGGCAAATGTCACTACATCATTGGCCTTCTCGATGATGGATCCGGATCTTTCGGCTATATTTGTTGCGCCGCTTGCACCTTCGTTTGCAGCTGCGGTAATTTCTTCAATTGCTTTCAGCATGTTTTCAATAGAGATGTGAAGATGATTGGATGTTGTTGTGAAACCCTCCATTAGACCATTTACATAATCGGCGTCTGTACTGTATTGTTCACCTGTTTTCACTAAAGTGTTATAATCCTCTATAACCTGTCCATCGACAAATTTTAAGATATCATAGGAATCATTGACCAAGCTCTCTACAGATTCAGTAACTTCTTTCACTACATTTTGAATCTGACTGACTGCATTTTTGGAATCCTCAGCCAGCTTACGGATCTCATCTGCCACTACAGCAAAGCCCTTGCCGGATTCGCCTGCACGAGCAGCCTCGATTGCCGCATTTAGAGCCAATAAGTTTGTTTGTGTAGAGATAGCTAAAATGGCATCTGTCAGCTGCTGAATCTGTTCAATGGATTTTGCCTTTTCAATAGACTGTGTTAGACTGGCATTAGTCTTGTTATATACTGTGTGGGCACTCTTGCGGGATTCTTCGGCGTTTGCTCTGAGATTTTCTGCGCGCAGCTTGATTTCATTAGCCGCCAACATACCATTGCCAGCTTTATCAGCCACATCTTCTATAGCATCACTGATTTCATGGGAGGTGGCATTCATCTCTTCGGCTCCTGCTGCAGTTTCTTCCATACCGGCCGCCAATTGCTGAGTGGTTGCAGAAACATCCTCGATATCTGAATGTAGTCGGTCTACTTCTCCGACCGTATTTTCTATGGCACCCTCTATAGAGTTTGTCTCCTTGAGAATACTTAGTATTATGTCTTTAACAGATTGCCTCATGTTTTCAACAGATTTCGATATTCCTCCGATTTCATCCTCGTATTATAAAGTAGTAGTGTTTATAGTCCCTCTCCAAGGACTGTATGCTATAATTTTCACAGACGCTGTGGATTAGTCCAATCATCCTAACGCTCGACGTTTTAAGAAAGGCAATACCCACAGCCGTTTGTTTAATTGGTAATTAGTTGGATAACGCATGACGTTTCATTTAGCACGAGGTTACATTCGACAAACCGGTCTGTGGAATAAAACAGTGTCAAATATAACACAAGGAGTAAATGCT
>JAEYRF010000216.1 GCA_023409615.1 Bacillota bacterium
ATTTCAGTTTTGTCGAATGTTATTCTGCAAAGTAAGTGTAAACTTTGGAAGCGCCGTATACCGAACGGTACGTACGGTGCTGTGGGAGGTCGGCTACTCAATTAATGGGTAGCCTCCTACCCGATCAGATTGAAGGTTTGACGAAATCGCATAAACGTGATATGAATATTAGTATTATGTTACTGATTTGAATTACCAATGTAATCTAATTCCTGAGGTGAAATGATGTATAAACTTATTATCGTAGATGATGAGGAAGAAGTACGCAAGGGGATTATTCAGAAGATCGACTGGAAACGTTTCAACTTTGAGGTTGTGGGCGAAGCCGAGAACGGATGAGAAGCCCTTGACCTGATTGAAGAAAATGTACCTGATGTTGTCATTACTGATATTACAATGCCTCTCATGGATGGACTTAAACTTGCCTCTTTACTTAAGGATAATTATCCTACTGTTAAAACCGTCATTCTGACCGGATTTGATGATTTTAAATTTGCGCAGCAGGCAATAAAATATGGCGTTGCAGACTATATTTTAAAGCCTGTGATGCCTAAGGATATTAATGAGTTGATCGGAAAGCTGGAAACCAGGATAAATGAAGAAATTGCGCAAAAGGAAGATATTGTAATGCTGCGCAAGCATTATAGTGAAAGCCTGCCTGTTATCCGGGAAAAATTCCTTACTCAGCTTATATCAGGCAGTCCTGAGGAAAGAGAAATTAAGACACGGGTCTGCGAATATGGCCTGAAACTTGAAGGTGATATTTTTGCGGTAGCCGCTGTGAATATTGATTCGATTAGCTTTAAAAACAATGTTTTTGAAGAAAAAGATATGGAAGTAGTCAAGGTTGCAGTTATGAATATTTCAAAAGAAATTGTGGAGAAGCATTCCTTTGGAGAAGTATTTTTTTATGATGATAACCTTGTTATCATAGCAGGCTTTAGAGAATGTGAGAGAAATTCTGTGTTTGGCAGGTCATTTTCTGTTCTGGAAGAAATACGGCAAAATATTGAGAAATTCCTTAAAATAAGCATTACTATTGGTTTGGGGCGGTTAGGCAATTCCCTGTCAAAGCTGAAGGAGTCTTATCGTACAGCGCTTACAGCACTGGAATACAAGTTGATCATTGGAGGGAATAAGGTTATCTTTATTGAAGATCTTGAGCCGCTAACCACGGATAATATTATCTTTGACGAGAAGAAAGAGAAAGTACTGATTTCAAGTATTAAATTTGGTACGAAGGACGAAGTTATAAAAGCTGTAGATATACTGTTCAATGATATTTACGGTATGAAAGCCTCTATTATGGACTACCATATGTACCTGATGGAGATCACAGCTGCAATTAATAAGCTTATAAGAAGTTTTCAAATGGACTCGGGTGAGATTTTCGGTAAAGACTTTTCCTCTTATGAAGAAGAATTCAGAAACAAATCTTTGGATGAAATTCGCATCTGGGTTGAGAGAGCATGTATCATCCTGATGGAGCGGATTACAAATAAGAGGCAAAATACGACAGAGATACTGCTTGAAAAAGCAAAGGACTATATTAGGAATAATTATGGTGATAATGAACTAAGCATTCAGAAGGTAGCCGACTATCTACACATAAGCCCGTCTTATTTTAGTATGATCTTTAAGAAAGAGGCTAATGTGACATTCCTTAAATATCTTGTGAATATTCGACTGGAGGTTGCAAAGGATCTTTTAAGCAACAACGATTTGAAAACCTTCCAGATCGCAGAGAAAATCGGGTACCCGGAAATCAACTATTTCAGCTATTTCTTCAAAAAGAACTTCGGCATGTCACCAAGAGAATATCGAAATCAATTCCCGCAAGGGAAGGAGCAATGAGTTTGATGAAGCGGATATGCAAGATACCCGGAAGAATATATACCCGGTTGCAGTTCCTCTTTAAGGTAAACAGCATCCAGTCTGTCATTACTTTATCTTTTACAGCCGTGGCTGTTTTGTCTCTGATATTAGTAAGCCTATCCTTATATGGGATATTTTCCAACAATGCTGAAAAGAATGCCGCCTTCAGTACTCAGCAGATTATGGACCAGGCAAATCTAAATCTTGATTCTTATTTAAAAGAAATGATTGAGATATCTGTCATGATTAAAAGCAATCTCAATGCGGAGACTTACGATAGAGGTAACTCGCTTATAAACCTACTGAGGGTGACTTCACAGATTCGTAAAGACATTGTTACCATGGCGGTTTACTCCGAAAATGGCCAATTGCTGTTAAGCAATCCTTCTGGGAATTACAACATGAATTACCGTGTTGCAGATCAGGACTGGTTTAAAGAAGCGATTGAGAAGTCTACAGAATATATTTATGTACCTCCACATGTACAAAGACTATTTCAGGACAGCCGGCCATGGGTAGTATCCCTGTGCAGAAGCGTAACATTTTATGAGAATAGCATGCCTGTTACTTGTGTCATAATGGTTGATATGAATTTCAGCTCAATCGAGCAGCTGTGTAATCTTGTAAGTCTCGGTAAGCGTGGATATATTTATATAGTGGACAAGGAAGGAAATATCATTTATCATCCGCAGCAACAGATTGTATATGCTGGTCTGAAAAGTGAGAACATTATGGAAGCGCTTAGTAAAAATGCCGGTTCTTATTTTGATGATTTCCAGGGAGAGAGAAGAATTATGACAATACAGAACATAAGCTATACCGGTTGGAAAATGATAGGTATTAGTTATGTGGATGAATTGGTTCCAAACAAAAGAAATCTAGGTAATTTCGTCATCTACATCCTGTTCTTTGGTATTGCCTTTGAATTCCTTGCATCCATGTTTATTTCCTCAAAAATATCACAGCCGATTAAAAGACTGGAAAGAGAAATGAAAAGGGTTGAGAGAGGCGACTTTGACATCAATCTGAAGGTTAATGGGGATGATGAAGTAATGCGTCTTTCTAAAGCCTTTAATCTTATGGTTGCAAAGATCCGGCAATTGATGAATCAGATAATAAGTGAACAGGAAGCTAAGAGGAAAAGTGAATTCAAAGCATTACAGGCGCAGATTAATCCACATTTTCTTTATAATACGCTTGATTCAATAATTTGGATGAACGAGAATCAGAATTATGACGGCGTCACGACAATGGTGTCGGCACTGGCTAAGCTATTTAGGGTAAGTATCAGTAAGGGAAAAGTGATTATCAATGTTTCCGATGAGATCGCCCATGCAGAAAGCTACCTGACCATTCAGAAAATACGGTACAAAGATAAATTCGACTTCCTGATTGAGGCACAACCTGAAGTTCTCGGCCAAAAGACATTGAAACTGATACTTCAGCCAATTATTGAAAATGCAATTTATCATGGGATTAATCAGATCCAGGAAAAAGGTTACATAAAAATAACTGTTACCATAGAAGGCGGGAACATAATCTATCGCGTGACAGATAATGGGTACGGCATCAAGCCCGAGGTACTGAAGACTATTCTGGACATGGAGCCGATGAGTGCTCACGGCGGTGGAGTAGGGCTGAAAAATGTAAATGAAAGAATAAAGCTTTGCTATGGGATCGGATATGGCCTTGAAATAGATAGCGAACTTGATGTAGGTACAACGGCAATCATCCGTATACCGCTAGATGATTCCGGATGCATGGGCGAGCAGCAAACGGGAGCTTGCGACCAGCCCCGGAAATGGAGGCAGGTATGAGAATATTTAATAAGCTGCTGTCAATCCTGTTGATCCTTTGCCTGTTTTCATCGATAACCGGATGTACAAACAGAAGGTTGTCCACTCAGGAAAAAGAAACATATATCAAAGTCATTGTAAAAAAGCGGGATGCCAGTTTTTATACAGTGGTTAAAATGGGAGCATTAGCTGCAGGGAAGGAATTTGCTGTCAATGTCGATTTTGACGGGCCGACAGATGAAAAAGATATTGACGGGCAGATCCAAATGGTAGAAAAGGCCATAGCTGATAAGGTGGATGCGCTGGTTCTTGCAGCCAGTGATTATATATTGCTGGTTGATGTTGCGGAGAAAGCCGTCAAGGGAGGTATTCCTGTCATCATCATTGATTCGGATATCAACTCGGACAAGATGTACAGCTTTATTGGAACAGATAATGTAGATGCAGGGAGGCTCTTGGGTGAGACACTGGTAGATAAGCTGGGGGATAAATGTAACATAGCTGTCATGAGCTTTATGAAGGGCGCAGCCTCTTCAGATCAAAGGGATGAGGGCCTTTTCGAAAGCCTTGGAAAATATCCATCGATCAAGGTATTATCAGCTGAATACTGTAACTCGAAAGAAGATATTGCGGAGCAAATAATGGTGAATCTCGTACGGAAATATCCGGAGCTTGATGCGGTTATATGCACGAATGCGTATGGTACTGTAGGAGTAGCCCGGGCGGTAGAAAAACTCGGCAAAGCCGGTAAAGTAAAAGTCATTGGGCTTGACAGCACTCCGGAGGAAATTAGCTTTATGGAAAGAGACGTAGTACAGTCCCTTGTGGTTCAGAATCCTTTTAGTATGGGTTATCTGGGTATTAAATATGCTATTGACGCCATTGATGGTAAAAGCTTACCCAGACGAAACAATACCGGATTAAAAGCAATAGATAAAGAAAACATGTATGATCCTGAAAACCAGAAGTTATTGTTCCCCTTTACGGACTGAGTTGAATTAATGCACACCCGGAATACTCCTGATATCTATCAGGAGTATTTTTCATAATTTCATGAAAAACAATCATACCAGGACATTCTTTATAGGATTTCGATATTTCTTTATAGGATTTCACATTTAATTAAACACTGCTATTCCTTTATATTTATAGTAGGATATTGAAACACAATCACACTAGATGTATAAAGTTTATTCAAGTCTTCGTTCAAACAAAATACAGGAGGGAAAATGTGTATCAGATTAAGCAAAACCCATTAGTAAAGACATTAGGTTTTAATAGAATCGTCCTGTGCTTTGTTTTATTAGGTATGTATGGCTTTTTCGCTATATTTGCCGGTAATTTCGTTAGCTATAACAGGATATTGAGTGCAATGAATTACGCGTATTTTCTTGGTTTTATGGCTTTGGGAGTTACGTTTGTTATTGCAACAGGCGGCATTGATTTTTCCATCGGACCTGTTATGTTCTGTGCAGCTATTATGTCCGGTTATCTGCTGACACATTATAAATGGCCGCTCTGGCTCTGCTTACTAACAAGTGTTGTGGTTGGAATGGCGTATGGAGTATTAAATGGATATCTTGTTGCATATAAGAGGGTTCCTTCCTTCATCACTTCGATGGCAATCATGCAAATGAGCAAAGGTATTGCATCTATATTTACAAAAGCCCAGTCGGTCAGTTGGCCGCAGCTGTCACAGGAAAATGGCTGGTACAGGAATTTAATTAAAGTGAAGGTTGGTAGTACATATTTTCCTGTTGGACTGATTATTTTACTTGCTGCTGCAATTATCTGCTCCATAGTTCTGAATAAGACAAAAATGGGAAGATATTTTCTCAGCTTGGGCAGCAATAAGGAAGCAGTCAGGTTATCAGGCGTGGATGTTAAGAAATGGGAAATGACAGCATATATTATTTGTGGCTCATTGGCCGGAATTGCTGCAATATTTTTCGTTGCAGCGTATACCACAGTCCAGCCGGGTTATGGTGATCAATATAATAACGAAGCCATTGCCGGCTGTGTTATGGGAGGAACCTCTATGGCCGGTGGTCTTGCATCCATTGGCGGAACGTTCATTGGTGTAATGATCATATCAATCTTGCAGGAAGGGATTCTTGCTATCGGCCTTAATAAAAATTATCAACTTGTCATTACAGGTATAATAGTAATCGTCGCAGTATATTTAGATGTACTATCCAGAAAAAGAAGGAATTGATGTTTCTTAAATCGGCTCGTTGTACAGTGAAAGGGTGAACGGTGGAAAATGGGCGAAATGATATTGACAATGAAAGGTATAGACAAGACATTTCCCGGTGTACATGCACTCGACAATGTCAGCTTCGAATTATATAAGGGAGAAGTACATGCATTGATGGGAGAGAACGGTGCCGGAAAGTCTACATTGATGAAGGTATTGACCGGGATATATAAAAAAGATAGCGGCACTATTGTTTATGACGGGAAGGAAGTTGAGTTTACGAATCCTCGTGAAGCTCAGAAGGCCGGAATAGCAATTGTTCATCAGGAGTTGAACATGCTTGGACATTTGACGGTAGCTCAGAATATATTTATTGGCCGTGAATATATGAAAGGCAAAAAGATAGATGATGCCCGGATGAATATAGAAGCATCCAAGCTTTTTAAGAGGCTGAATATCGATATTGATCCTGCTGAGACAATGAGTAAACTTACAGTCGGAAAGCAGCAGATGTGTGAAATTGCAAAGGCAATCTCCCATGAGGCAAAGGTCATCGTATTCGATGAGCCATCGGCTGCACTAACAGAGACAGAGGTTGATGAATTATTCGAGATAATCAGGGATTTAAAGAAGAAAGATATTGGTATTATTTATATAACACATAGGATGGATGAGGTTAAGGTCATTACAGATCGCGTTAGCGTAATGCGCGATGGTGCATATGTAGGAACTCTGATTTCTGTGGATTCAACTAAAAACGATATCATTAATATGATGGTTGGACGTGTTATTTATGAAGAGCCCAAGACAGAGAGTAAGGTTCCAAAGGATGCACCGGTAGTACTAAAGGTTGATCATCTCAATGCAGGAAGACTTGTACAGGATGTCAGTTTCGAATTGTATAAGGGTGAAATTCTTGGATTTTCGGGACTGATGGGCGCAGGAAGAACGGAGACTGCAAGAGCTATTTTTGGGGCTGATACCAAAGAGAGCGGCGATATTTATGTCAATGGTGAGAAAGTTGATATAAAGAGTCCGAAGGATGCAGTAAAGTGTGGAATCGGATACCTTTCAGAAGACAGAAAGCGTTTTGGTATAGTGGTTCAGCGCACTGTTGCAGAAAACTCGACGATGGCTTATCTCGAAAATTTCATTAAAGGCATCTTTATAAATAAAAGGAAAGAAAACAAGGAAGCAGATAAATATGTTGCATCTCTAGCAATAAAGACACCGGGAGTTGACCAACTGGTAGTCGATCTTTCCGGTGGAAATCAGCAGAAGGTTGTTTTAGCAAAATGGCTGGTGAGAAATTGTGATATTTTGATTTTTGATGAGCCAACCAGAGGAATTGATGTCGGCGCCAAAAGCGATATCTATAAATTAATGAATGAGCTTGTAAAAGAAGGAAAATCGATAATAATGATTTCCTCAGAATTACCTGAGGTACTTAGGATGAGCGACCGGATTGTTGTTATGTGTGAAGGGCGCAAGAGCGGGGAACTCACAATTAATGAGGCGACCCCAAAGAAGATCATGCATTTGGCAACGATGGGGAATTAGGAGGAGAAGGATATGTCAAGACAAGTTCAGGATACACCGGCCGTATCAAATAAATCAATTGTTCAACGACTTGGAGGACAGAAGATAGTAATATTTTTGATTGTTGCTGCACTGTTTGGGTTTTTCTGTATTGCCAGTCCGAATTTTAGAAAATATTCTACGATGTTAAGTATATTAGATTATTCCTATTATATTACGTTGATAGCTATTGGCGTTACATTTCCCTTAATCACAGGCGGAGTTGATTTGTCGATTGGTACAGGACTGATCTGTTATTCATTGATCGGTGGTTATCTGGTCGTGTATCAGGGGTGGCCTGTATGGATGGGATTGATCGTTTGTGTTTTATGTGGTGCAATAGTCGGCCTTTTAAATGGAGTTCTGGTTGGAATTATGAATCTGCCGCCATTTCTGGCGACATTATGTACAATGATGATGACAAGGGGGCTTGGCTCAATATTCAGCACCGGCCTCGGAATACCCTGGCCTACGGTTGGTACGGAAGGCGGATGGTTTAGAACTATTTTCAAGTTAAATATTGGAGATATGAAATTACCGCTGGGGTTCCTATGGATAATATTACTGGTCGTGCTCATGTCATTTATTTTAAACCATACAAAAGTCGGAAGATACATAATTGCAATTGGTTGTAATAAAGAGGCAACAAGATTATCGGGAATTAATATTGAAGCTTACTACATTATCGCTTATATAATATCCGGTATTTTTGCAGGCATTGCATCTATCGCATACTCAGCAATATTTGCCAGCGTATATCCCGGAACAGGAGCAGGATTTGAACTTGAGGGAATTGGCGGTGCAATAATCGGCGGCGTTTCCATGACAGGTGGTGTGGGTAGTATAGCGGGTACTCTTTTAGGCGTATTTGTTATCTGTATATTGAAAACAGGACTTCCTTTCATTGGTCTGCAGGCAAACTGGCAGCAGATCATTACAGGTATTGTACTGATTACGGCAGTATTAATCGACTTATCCAGAAATAAGAAAGTCACAAAATCGGTAACTGCTGCTCTCAAAAAGCAGTAATTATAAACAATTCGCAAAATATATTTAAGGAGGAAGAAAATGAGTAAGAAATTGTTATCAATCGTTCTTTGCCTCGTAATGGTTGCTTCATTGTTAGCAGGCTGCGGAGGCGGCGCTGCTAAGCCAGCTGACAAACCAGCTGCAAATGATCCCGCTCCGAGTAAACCAGCAGATCCGGCACCTGATGCTAAGCCAGTTGAAGCTGCAGGTCAGAATTTCGCAATTATCGTAAAGAGCTACCAGTCAACCTATTGGCTCGCTGCAGTTAAGGGAGCAACAGATCAAATGAATGCTAAGGGTGTTACCTGCACATTTAATGGTCCTAACTCCGAATCTGACATCGCTGATCAGGTTCAAATGTTTAACGATGCAATAAACAGCAAGCCCGCCGGAATTGGTCTTGCAGCTTGTGATGCTTCTGCTATGCTCGATTCACTTCAGGCAGCAAAAGAAGCTGGTATTCCTGTTATCTGCTTTGACTCAGGTATTCCGGATGCACCGGCTGGATCAGTTCTTGCTACAGCTTCCACAGATAACTATAAAGCAGGCGTTACAGCTGCCGAAGGTATCTGGAAGGCTCTCGAAGCCAGAGTAAAAGGAGCAAGCGGTAAAGTAAGAATCGGCGTTGTTAATCAGGATGCTACATCCGAATCAATTACAAGCCGTGGTCTTGGTTTTATCGACAAAATCACAGAGCTTGCAAAAGCTGCAGGAAAATCTGTAGCAGTTGTAGGAAATGACTACTTTGTAGGCAAAGCAAAAGATAAGGGTGATGAAGCTTCTGCTAACGTTATTATCGAAGCTCGTGTTCCTTCACAGACAACAACTGAGCTTTGCGCAACAGAAGCAAGTGCAATTTTGAATCAGTCTGACACGATTGGTATCTTCGGATCCAACCAGGTTTCTGCAGAAGGTATCCTTACTGCAAATCAGAACCTGAGCGTATTGGGAAGCACTGATGATAAGGTTATCGCAGTTGGTTTTGATGCCGGTTCCATAATTAAGACAGCTGTTAAAGATGGCACAATGTATGGTGCTGTTACACAGTCTCCTTTGAAGATGGGTCAGGTTACAATTGATCTGTTGATTGCCGCAGCAAAGGGCGAAGCTGTATCTGATGTTGATACAGGCGGAGCATGGTATAACAAGGACAATATTGAAGATCCAAGTATTGCTCCTAACCTTTATGACTAATAATTAACTGAATCAAAGGGCCGAAATGGGTTAACTGTTTCGGCTCTTTGTTTGTTTTGTATATTTTTTGTCGAAATTGAAGTATAATCATATTATGGAGGTGGCTTGCATGAGAAAGGGTATGAAAAAACAAAATATTATAGATGTACCAGTGAAAAGCCTAAATGCCAGTAATGATATAAAAGAGTCATTTATCCATAAGGTGAGAAAATTATTTTTAAGCAGTATTGCGAAAAAAGTCGCATTAGTTTTTTCGATCAGTATTCTAATTTTAGGTATGTTAATTGTATTTATCATGTTAAAATCAATACAATTTAAGAATGAGTATAACGCTCTTGTCAATAATATCTTTAATATTAATGAATTTAAAGTCAACATTATATCTCAGCCGAATAAGATCATGAATTCCTGCCTTGTGGGGGACGACCTCGAAAAAGGCTCACAAATTGAAAGTGCCAAGGCAATATTGACCTTTCTTGATAAATTGCAGTCAGATATAGAAACAGATCAAAAGTATTTTGGTAATCTCGGGGCTATAAATGCTGTCAGGAAACCAACTGAGAACTATATTGCTTATATACAGGAAATATATGATATGGGCACTGATGGGAAATATCCTGCTGTTACTCCCGATATCCAGAAGATAATCAAGGATATGGGTGTTGAGGGAAGTCAGATTTCAAATAATCTTTCCAGTCTTCTTACATTGGAACTAGGAAGAAGTTCAGATTTGCAGCAGGAAATTGATAGAAATTTCAAAGAATTGATTATATTGTGTATCGTGATTTTTGTGCTTGCGGTTATTATCAGTATATTTTTATTTGTATTAATTATTAAGCATATTACCTCTTCCATTAAGCAGCTAAGAACTGAGTTGTTATATATGTCTGAGGGCGATTTATCACGTGGAAAAGTAGATATCAGGTCAAATGATGAAATTGAACAGTTGGCATATAATTTTAATATTATGAGTGAGAATCTGAAAAAAGTAATTGCAAATGTCAGGAAAGCAGCTATTGAGATAAAGGATGCAGCTGAGGTTGTATCAAGAAGTACTGTCGAAAATGAAAAGGGAAGTGAAAATATCTCCACCGCACTTGATAATATGGCGCAAAGCATGGATAATCAAAAAACTGAGACGAATAATGCAATTGATTTAATGAAGAAAATCAAGATTATTTCACAGGATGTTAATACAAAAGTATCTGACATATCTTTAAGTGCAGCCAATGCATTGAAAAAGGCAGAGATTGGAAACGTTAATCTTTCTGAATATATGATTCAGCTAAAGGATGTTAATAAGACTATGGAAGATGTCGTTCAGGTATCAGATGTATTCATTAAACAGACCAGTGAAATGAACAGTATTTTGGGACTAATCAATGGTATTTCAAATCAAACGAATTTACTTTCGCTGAATGCTTCTATTGAAGCAGCACGTGCAGGTAATGCCGGAAAGGGATTTGCAGTGGTTGCTGATGAGATCCGCAAATTATCAGATAATTCTAAGCATCTTGTCGAGCAGATTGCAAACATTGTTAATACTATTCAATTGTCAATGAATGATATGACACAGAAATTGGCAAACAGCCGTGACGAATTAGAGAAGAGTAATGATATGGTAAATATAACAATGGGAAGCTTCCAAGATATAAGGGATGCAAATAATGTTGAATGTGAAATGGTTTTAGATATAAAGAGGATGATGGAAGAGCTTTTCGTAGATGTTACGAATATTGCTGACAGTATGGAAAGAATTGAATATGCCACAAACGAGAATACAATGGTATCACAGGACATTTCAGCAACTGTCCAGGAGGAAACAGCCAACCTGGAAGAAGTAACAAGCAGAATGGAACTACTAGAGAATTTAACAAAAAATCTTGAGGATCTGGTGTTGAAATTCAAATTATGATATATGTTGGGTGATTGAGGAGATCATTTCTACAGCGACACGGGCATTCTCCCTGGCATTCTCTTTCAATGCAGGTATGCTTTCTGAAAGACGATTGCTGATGGCCTCACGGTTTTGCCACACTTCTTCCGTCAGTTCCAGTAGATTTTCGTACTCAAGTGTACGTACATCACCGGCTGACGGTTGATTTATGATGTTCAGAAAGCCCTGGATCTTCGGGTCGTAGACCAGACCAACCAGGGGTACTGATGCTACTGCTGCAAATACCAGTGCATGGAGTCGCATGCCTAATAAGATGTTCATACCGGAGATCAAGTCATAAGTTTGATATATATTTAGTTTCTCCTTTACGATAGTGCATTTATTCTTCATCTTCGCCGCCACATTTTCCAATATGGGTACGTCATTCGGATGCTGCATAGGGATGAATACCGGATAAGCACCATGCTTGGATGCCATGATGTCAATGACTTGAGCGATGGCAGATTCATACTTCTCATGTTCTATCTTCTCGTGGCCTGGATATTTTCGCAATGATACACCTAACAGTGGCTTGTTGTTAAGAAGTCCTAATTGCTGCAAGATACCCGTATCAGGTTCGACACGATCATCGGTTACGGTCAGTGCCGCATCAGATGTCAGAAGAATCCGCGGCTTGCCGATATCAAGGCTCTTCAGCTCTTCAAAGGACAGCGATTCTCTGAGTGTAATTACATCAACCTGATTCATTATTTTCTTTGTCAGCAGCCTGTTCGTCGGCTTCTTTAGAGGACCTATGCCATTAGCGTAGAACATGACCTTCAGGTTCATCTTATTTGCAAGCCAAACTGTACTGAGGTAAAAGAATAAAGAGCGGGTGCTTGTGTTGTCCTGAAGCAGGTTTCCACCACCATATATAATTGCTCTTGAATTTTTCATAGCTCTAAATATGCGCAGCATATTTATCCTGCTTATTGAGGGCACATTAAAATCCTTTGATGTGTCGATTGGGTTTTTAGATAGAATCAAGAGGCGTATATCCGGTTTAAACCTTTTCAGATCATTGATGATAGACATCAGAAGGGCGTCATCACCTATATTTCTGAATCCATAATATCCTTGTACAATTGCATCGTAAAGTTTTTGTCCCTTTTCAGGCGCAGTCTGCTTATCCAGGATACTAGTATAGATGCTGCTTTGGGTCTTTGCCATACTTTCCACAGAGAAGTCATTAAGTGCCTTTTCATATAGATTTTCTCCCATGGCTGCCCGTTTATCTTCATCTGCCGCAAGCTCAAGGATTAGTTCGGAGAAACGTGTATTATCGCCGGGTTTAAATAAATAGCCGTTCTTTCCGTGCTCTATAAGATCGGGTATACCGCCTACATGCGTGCTGATGGTTGCCTTTTTAAATCTGGCGCCCTCCAGGATGGAGTAGGGGAAACTTTCACTTATTGAGGTCAATACACTGATATCAATACTGCTCATCAGTTCATTGGGGTCATCCAGCCATCCGAGAAAAAATACCGTATCCTTCAGATCCAGACTTGCAGTTAGTGCTTCCAGGCGCCTGCGGTCCTCGCCGTCTCCTCCGATCAGGAATTTGACCTTCGGATTTTTATCTTTGACCAGCCTTGCAGTACGAACGATAGTCTCTATACTTTTTACAGGGTAGAGTCTTGCGGCTATACCAACGATGACATTATCGTCTTCAATAGTCAGATTGTATTTTTCAATAAGCTTTGAACGTGAATATTTTGCCGTTGGGATGGAGAAATCCATTCCATTATATAGCACATAAATATCAAGCGGGTTAAACTTTCTGTTGATCAGCATTTCTCTGAAGTTGCCCGAAACGGCAATGTGGTTTTGAATAAAGCGCAGAGCAATGGAATTGATGAGTCCAATTGTCATCCTTCTTGTAAAGCTGTGCATGTAGTCAAGACGGTAATCGCTGTGGACTGTGGTAACAGTTGGCAGTGCTGTCATTCGCCTTGCTGCAAGAGAAAACATATTAGCCTTTGCACCGTGTGAGTGGATAAGGTCATATTCTCCCTGACGGATCATAGCGGTTACCTTCCGGATGTCTGAAAAAATATTTCCGGATTTGACTACTGTAACATCGATGCCCATTTCGCGGGCTTCATCGGCAAATACACCGGGGCGGAGACTGATGAGCTTGACCTCCATATGTCGGGACAGCTCCTTAAGAAGATACAACACATGTGTTTTTGCACCTCCGGTGTCGCCGCCGCCGATTAAATGAACAATTCTCATCATGAACCTCCCGCTGTTTACTGCTCGTTGTTATTGCTTATAATTTTCCTTGCGGCAATCGTTCGGCATGCTTTCTCGAATTGCTCGGAAAGTAGCTGCGCATTGCCGTTTGGAATGTAACAGAGAGTATCTTGTGAGATTGCGGCTTCATTGTCCGCCACTATTTTCTCATAAGTCTCTTTGCTTCCGGTAATGATGCAGTCTGCCTCAGCTATGACCCGGTTTATCAGCTTCCTGTCAAAACGCTCTTTGATTTTTCTGCTGAGATCCGGCAGCGGATCACATATATCCGCGACCCATGGTACACCGGGGTACTTTTTCTTAAGCCGCAGGCCGATCAGATGGGCGCTCGAAGGTGGTGATACAGTATAGATCATATCAATACCTTCATTTTTTGCAGCACGGATTGCCTTCCGAACAGAAAATAATTCCCAGAGCCTTTCAGGGTCGGGGATCAGCAAGGATGACAATGCTTTTCCGATGGGCTGAAGGAATCCTGGGAGACTTTCAGGTTCCCAAGGACTTGTCCGGATAACATCGGTGTCCTCGAGAACCTGATTATATTTATTATTTTTTGCGGTTTCACGTACTGTATGTGTGAGTACAAAAGGCGCCCAGCCATAGTTGGGTAACTGCCTTACAAAGTTGGTAGATCTCTCGGATCCCGCGCTTTCTGCAGGCGGGAAGAGGTAAGCGATCAATAATACTTTCTTCATATCTTTTACTGCTCGTTATTCTCTTCAGGTTTGTAAGGGATTGCTTTTGTAAATAATCTGATAATCAGATAGAAAACTATCAGTACAAAAAATACTCCTAACATTCCGATTAATGTAACAATGATTCCTTTTTCAAAATCGGAACCGTTCATTAATGCATTAAACATAATATATCCTCCTATAAATTCTGCACGCTCATTTTATCCTACTAGCAACGGTACCAGCACAAGGACCAGACCACCGGCTACGATGGAGCCAAGCTGACCGGAAACATTTGAACTGACTGCCTGCATCAGCACAAAGTTCGTTGGATCTTCCTTTTGGGCCATTCTCTGGATGACTCTGGCAGACATCGGGAATGCAGATATTCCGGCTGCGCCAATCATCGGGTTGAACTTGTTGCCTTCCTTGCGGAACAGGTTGAGGAACTTGGCAAAGAGCACACCACCGGCTGTATCAAATACAAACGCGACAAGGCCCATAGCCAGTATCAACAATGTTGTAGGCTGGAGGAAATCCTCTGCAAGCATAGTAGAACCAATTGTAATACCAAGCAGCAGCGTGACGAGGTTTGAAAGCTCGTTCTGTGCCGCCTGTGAAAGTCTTTCAAGTACACCGCATTCGCGGATCAGATTACCAAACATCAGTGAGCCGACAAGCGGTACACTCAACGGGGAGACAAGACCGGCAATGATCGTTACTGCGATAGGGAATGCGATCAATACAAATCTGGATACTTTCTCTTCCTTGTATTCCATTCTTATCATACGCTCTTTTTTGGAAGTTAAAAGCTTAATTACAGGCGGTTGAATAATCGGGACAAGTGACATATACGAGTACGCCGCAACGGATATTGGCGCGAAATACTCCTTGGCAAACTTACTTGCTACGTAGATTGCTGTCGGACCATCTGCAGCACCGATGATGCCGATTGCTGCGGCTGGCTTGAGATCAAAGCCCAGCAGAACAGCTACCAGCATAGTGGCAAATATGCCAAACTGAGCTGCTGCTCCAAAGAATATCATTACTGGATTTTTGAAAAGCGGGGTAAAATCGATCATTGCGCCGACACCTACGAATATTAAGACCGGGAACAGCTCTGTTAATATACCTGCGTTAAGAAGTATGTCAAGAAAACCCGGATCGTACTTAAAAGCCTGTCCATTTTCAAAGATATAGTTCAGCTTATCTTCAAACAAGCCTCTTGCTTCGGGATTGTTCATGACCAATTGGGTCACATAGGGATCAAGTTCTTTTGCAGTTGCGAACTTCACAACAGCCTGGGGTAAATTAACCAGAATGGCGCCGAAACCAATCGGTAAAAGTAACATAGGTTCATAATTCTTTTTAATGGCCAGGAAAATCAGCACCAAACCTACCACATACATGATGAGCATCTGGATATTGATTTCCGTAAAGCCTGCTAGCAAATCCTTTAGTTCCATGGTATCTCTCCTGTATCTATTAGTATGTAGAAATAGAACTCTTACATCCTTATTTCCAACCTATAGTATAACTAATAGTGAGGTATTAATCAATTAAAAAATATGTTGTCATATTTCGCTCTTATCTATATGGGCATATGGATGGTTGATATGGCGAAAAAAGTATGATAATGTATAACTTGGCGGTAATAGTCATTACTATTGCCGCTATTTATCACTATTGCAATTAATCAAGCATTTTCAGGTGGTGATGACCGATGATTCAAATTGGGACTGCGGGATATTCTTATGCAGACTGGGTTGGACCGTTTTATCCGGAAGGGACGAAATCAACAATGATGTTGGAGTATTATGCTCTTTATTTCAGTTTTGTTGAGGTGAATTCTACATACTATCACATGCCCGGACTCAAGTTATTTGAAGGAGTGGACAAAAAGACACCGCCTGATTTTAAATTCGCGGTGAAGCTGTTTGGTGGTTTTACTCATGCAAGGACATCCGGGCCCGAAGAAGCTGAAAAATTTAAGTATTCACTTGCGCCAATCGTCGGCAATGGCAAGTTAGCCTGCCTATTGGCACAATTTCCTTATTCCTTCCATTATAATAGCGAAAACATAGATTACCTGAAAAGGTTGAAGCAGAATTTCCAGGAGCATGAGATATGTATTGAGTTCAGAAACAGAGAATGGATAAAAAGCGATGTTTTCAAGATGCTCAAGCAGGAGAACATGGGCTTTGTATGTGTAGATGAGCCGGGCATTCGCGGACTGATCAACAATGTGATCGCCGTTACATCAAGTGTTACATATTTAAGACTTCACGGCCGAAATCAGGAAAAATGGTATGCAGGGGAAGGCTCTGAAAGATATGATTATCTGTATAGCGGCAGCGAGCTTCTGGAGTGGGTGGGCAGGCTGCGCGAACTGGAGGATGGTTCCGGTGTAACACTTGTATCCTTCAATAACCATCCAAAGGGGAAGGCCATTGAAAATGCAAAGGCATTGATGGGTTACCTGGGACAGATATGAGAAGGTTTGTGGCGAGTTATTATCCGGGCTGGGTGCGTGTGAGCATGGGGGTGCAGAATGGATATTTCTACAGGTGATGATGTTGTTGCACTAATCCCTTTTAATGAAAATTTTTTAAAAGAAGCTGCTTTGCTGTACAACAGCAGTGATATGCGCTTTGCTACAGGTTTTGCAGATAAAGTATCCGAAGCCCGATTAGCCTTAACATTGGATCAGGTATGCTCACAAGAAAATGAATTCGTATCTTGTATTTTTATAAAAAGTGATTCAGGTACAGCGAATGTCTCAGGTAAGCAGCTTGTTGGCATCGTATCAGGCGTGTTTCAAGGAAATGAGCTTTGGATCAAGCTTTTAGCAATTTCACCATCCTTTCGGAATACAGGTATCGGCACAAGGTCAATCGACCTTATTATAGGACATTTTGCTAGAAGTTTTAATGCCATAAACGTATTTGTTTCTGTTGTTGAAGATAATAAAGGAGGACTGCGTTTCTGGACAAGGCAGGGCTTTTCGGTGACCGGCGTCTTATACAAGGAGCTATTTGGTGAAAATCGCAAGTATAAGGTAGCAATCATGAATAAGAGGCTGTGAATAGTATACAAATAGACTTTTTTCAATAAGGTTTACATAATTCGGCATGTAATTAAATTTATAGCGATTTGACAAAGATTTTATTCATCGGTATAATATTCTTGCGACGGAAACAATTGCCGCAAAAAGCTGAATCTCCTCAAAAGGAGTACGGAGGAACCAAAACTGGGGTTAATCTGTTCAATGGAACTTTCATGAACGGTAGGGCAATCCTATCACCCGCACCCGCCAGCTAACTTCGGAAGCTAAAATAGGAGGACGTAATGTCGCTTTTAAAAAGAGCTCTGTTAACAATATCAACAATCGCTATTGTCACATTATTTTTTACAAGTGCTGCGTTTGCAGCTTCTGAAAAGACAGGTATTATCACAGAGAACGCAGTTAATTTTCGAGCTGCTCCTGATATTTCCTCAAAGATCCTGAATCAGTTGGACAAAGGAACAAAAGTATCTGTTGCAGCCAGCGAAGGTGATTGGTACAAGGTAAATTACAGTGATGCTACAGGTTGGGTCAACGGAAATTATATAACAGTCCGTGACGAGAAGATTTCTGCGGGTGTTGTTAATGTGGATACGCTCAATGTCAGAAGTGAGTCAAATACTTCATCTGAAATCCTTACTAAACTGAAAAAAGGAGATATAGTTGAAATTTTTGAACAATCCGGGGACTGGTACCGCATTTCTATTGATGAGGATAGATATGGCTGGATACATATCGACTATGTCACGATAAGAGAAGAGAAGGTATCCAGAGGAACCGAAGAAGTGCTTCAGACGACTGCTGATAATCTAGTGGTTGACACAAAAGCAGATTTACGACAGCAGATTGTTGATTATTCTAAAAAACTGATAGGGATTAAATACGTGTATGGAGGTTCGACGACCAAGGGCTTTGATTGCTCAGGTTTTGTCAGCTATGTGTATAAGAAATTCGGAATGACACTTCCCAGAGCATCCAAGGATATGGGAAGTGGGGGGACTTCAGTTAAAAAGGCTGATCTGCAGATGGGTGACCTGGTGTTCTTTGACACTAACGGAGGCCTTAACGGTATTAACCATGTAGGGATTTACATTGGGAGCGGCAAGTTTATTCATGCTTCATCGAGTGTTGGCAGAAAGGTTACTATCAGCAGTCTCAACGACAAATATTACAGCAAGACTTATTTGAGGGCGAAAGATTACCTGAGTGAAATAATTTCTGATAACCGTCGGGAACAATAATAACTGGAAAATATTTACAAGTTAATAAATGTAGTATATAATTAATGCAAAAAGGTGTCGGGATGAGTATAATTTACAAACGTCCGGTCGTATCTTTTTGCATTTTGCTTATTATTGGGATACTGACAGCATTCCTGTCAGATTCAGTACTGGTGACGGCAGCTCTGTTTCTGCTGATCTCAGCATGCTTATACATTTTCAAGGTGAAGGGTGAAAGTAGTCTTTTTGTACCCGCAGGTATGCTGGCCTTTTTCCTTTTAGGCTCACTTGAATTCCTGGCTATCGACAACATCCAACTCAGGAGTTTTTCTGAATACGAAGGCAATGAGGTTGCTATTATGGGATTCATTGCATCGGAGCCGGATGTGAAAGGGGAGAAGGTCACATATGTGGTCAATGCCGTTGGAATAAGGCAGGGCTATAGAGGAGAATTCAAGCCAAAAAAGGGAAAGATTTTGCTGACAACTTTAATTAAGAAGGAATATGCTATTCTTCAATATGGCAGCGAAGTGGTTTTTGACGGTATTCTGACACAACCCCAGGGAGTTAGGAATCCGGGAGGATTTGACTATAGAAGGTATCTTGCACAAAAAGGTGTTGGCGCATCAGTTTTTGCCTATCCTTATACTATTGAAGCCGGGGATGGAAGAAGGAGAAATATCCTGCTGCAAGCCGGGATGAGTATCCGCGACAGGATTGTTTCTGTAATAGAAAGAAGCTTGCCACGGCAGCAGGCTGATCTGCTGAACGGAATGTTGATTGGCTACAGGGGCGGTTTGTCGGAAGAAGTACAGGACGCATTCAGCAATGCAGGTCTGACGCACATTATGGCAGTTTCAGGTGCTAATATTGCATTTCTAATATTGCCTCTGTCATTTCTATTTAAGCTGATGAGGATCGGGAAAAGGGCAGCAAATCTTCTGATTATGGGTTTTCTTGCGCTGTTTGTGTTTATTACCGGTTTTGAGCCCTCTGTACTACGCGCTGTATTGATGGCTGATATTCTACTTTTGGCGGCAATCCTTTACAAAAAGCCGGATGTATATGCAGCTATCGCCTTTTCCTGTATCCTTCTGTTGGTCATCAGCCCGTGCATGATATTCAATGCAGGCTTTCAGCTATCTTATTGCGCTACGCTTGGGATTGTCATGCTATATAAAAATATCAGCAAAATTCTTATACGATGTCATATTCCGAAGAAACTTGCAGAAATCATGGCCACCACTCTTGCTGCACAGTTGGGAGTGCTGCCCGTTACACTTATCAATTTCAACAGAGTATCGCTAATATCTATAATTCCCAATATGTTAGTTGCACCTATACTGGAACTAATTACAATCCTCGGCATGTTGATGGCGCTGTTAGGTCAGTTCAGCCTATTCATATCCAGACTGATTGGATATTTAAACAGTGTTTTCCTAAGTGCTGTCCTCTATGTTACAAAATGGACATCAGAAATGTCCTTCGCTATGATTACGACAGTCACACCACCTTTATTTCTTGCTGCGGCGTATTATGTAATCGTATGGTTCCTTCTGTGGTACAAGCCGCTGAAGGGGATTACACTTAAAACACGACATGTTGCTGCTGTATTGTCGTTTGCAGCTGTATTCTTCGTTACAGGGAGCTTGAAGCCTGCATGTATGGAAGTAGTGTTCCTTGATATTGGGCAGGGGGATTCTGCTTTTATAAGGACATACACGGGAAAGACTCTATTAATAGATGGCGGCGGAAGTTCGAACCCTTCTACAGTGTCTGCTGTCGGGGAAAAGGTGGTTGTCCCCTTTTTGCTGGACAGCGGAACCGTCAGCCTTGATGCAGTTATCGCGACACATCCTCATTCCGACCATACTCAGGGTCTGGTGGATGTTTTGGAGCAGATGAGGACAGACATGCTCATCATCCCTTCAATGAAGGATGAATCAGGTTTTGAGAGCCTGCTTCAGGTGGCGGGCGAAAAAGGAATTCCTGTGTCCAGAGGAGCTCAGGGAGATATCATCCGGCTGGATGACAGGACCTTTATGCAGGTCCTTAACCCCAAACCGAACTGCGATGTAGATGAGAAGTCTTTAAATAATGTATCACTCGTGTTAAAATTATGCTATGGACAAACCTCGGTCTTGTTAACAGGTGATGCTGAGAATGAGGCTGAGAGGCGTATGTTGGAAGAAACTCTGAACCTAGAAGCGGATGTGATCAAGATTGCCCACCACGGTTCTCCAACCTCAACAGATAAAGCTTTGTTGGAAGCTGTAGAACCGGATGCTGCAATTATAAGCGTTGGAAGAAACAACTTCGGACATCCGTCAGATAAGGTGTTAAGCTCGCTGGAAGAGCACAATGTGGAGTGCTTCAGGACAGATGAATGCGGTGCGGTTATACTTGTAAGTGACGGGAAGACCATCAGGATCCGAAGAACAGTGGCAGAAAAGTGAAATGAGCGGTATTGTGGACGGTAAACATGAGACAGTTAACAGGGGATAGGTAAGCGGGGGATAGGTAACTGAGAGATGGTAAGCGGGAGATTGTATGTGGGAGACAGACAGGTAAGCAGTGGATAGGTAAGTTGAGTACTGGAAGTCTGATAAGAGAGCGAGATGAGCGTAGTGGCACTTAAGGAGAATACAGCAGATAATGAGAAGCTCCTGTGGAAACAGATCAGGAATAATGAGATCGGGTCTCTATACCTTTTTTACGGCATTGAGGAATACCTTAAAAGGAATTTTACCGAGCAGATTGAAAAGATGCTGCTGACAGGTGATTTTATTTTACTTAACAAGATTGTCCTCGAGGTAAAAACGACGCCTTCAGCTATCATTGAGAATTGTCAGACACCGCCCGTCTTTTCTGATAGAAAACTGGTCATTGTGAAAAATTCAGGTTTATTCAAAGGTGGTAAGAAATCCGAGAATATTGGAAAAAAAACTGCGGATACGGGCAAGAAGGCCGGAAAGGCCAGTAATGCAGGAAGTTCAGGTAAAAGGACCGGTGATGAGTTAACTGAGTTCCTGCAAATTGTTCCAGAGCATGCCTGCCTGATTTTCATTGAAACTGAGATCGACAAAAGACTCAAGATAGTAGACCTGATAAAAACACATGGGCTGATGGTGGAATTCGACAATAAAAAGCCTGACGAGTTAACCGGCTGGGTAATGAAAAGGATAAAGGATCTAGGGCATGAAGCCGATCCTCGTACAACAGCAATGATAGTTGAATATTGCGAAAGTGGAATGGATGATATCCTCAATGAGGTAAAAAAACTGTGCTCTTATGCAGGAGAGAGAATAAAGATTACTGAGTCGGATGTGGAAAAGGTATGTACCAAATCGGTTAAGAGCAGGGTTTTCGATCTGACTGATGCTATTGGTGCAAAGCAAACCGCAAAGGCTTTATCGCTCCTCAACGACATGGATGTCCTTAAGGAGCCGATGCCTAAGGTGATGTATATGATAGCCCGGCAGTTTCGGCAGCTTGTCCAGGTTAAGCTATTGACCGAAGACGGGGCAAATCAAGCTCAGATCGCCTCACATTTCAAGGTGCCTCCATTTATTGCGGGCAAGCTTTTGAAGCAGGCACAGAGCTTTCCAATGGATAAACTTGAGAAGGCGATAACTACAGGACTGGAACTGGATTTAGCCATTAAAACAGGTCAACTGCGGGATAGGGCAGCAATAGAACTGATGATTGCCGGGCTTTCAACATAATGGTACGCATAGAATAGCTGTACTCTTAGAATAGCCGTAAAAAAACAAAAAGCCCGGCCACCAGGAATAGTCCATTCGATGCTCGTGCTTTTTTTTGTTTAGTTAAGTAAATTGATTAATGATTATTTGCTTGCAGCGTTTAATGCTTTTGCTAACCTGGATTTTCTTCTCGCAGCGGTGTTCTTATGAAGTATGTTCCTTGCAGCTGCCTTGTCGATGGTTTTTGCGGTAGCACTTAAAACTGATGAAGCAGATGAATCATTGGATCCGATCGCTTCACTGCATTTCTTTATAGCAGTTTTCAAAGCAGACTTTCTTGCTGTATTTTTGAGAGTCTTTGTCTTTGTCACTTCTACTCTTTTAATTGAGGACTTAATATTTGGCAAACCTTTCACCTCCTGCGGTTTTATTGTCACTAACGACATCGAATATTTTACCATGAACATTTTTAAAAAGCAAGGCATAAAATCGGGATTGTGTAAAAATCGTGAAATGAAAAAGTAAATGCAACCTTGGGGATGCATTTACTACTTCCGAGTTGCAGTAACATATTCCAAACTGGTTCCAAAACCGTAGTTGCAATTAGCTTTTCCAAAAGAAAGTTATGTATAATTAAATTATTCGTGTGTTTTGCCGGTGCGATAAGAAGGAGGTATTTACAATG
>JAEYRF010000217.1 GCA_023409615.1 Bacillota bacterium
GCTCCAGACCCAAAACCTTGTCGAAGGTTTCGCCTTTGGCTGTAAGCATAATAATAGGTATATTACTGGTCTTTCTAATCTCCCTACATACCTGCCAGCCATCTACGCCCGGCAGCATTATATCAAGTACTACAATACTCGGGGTGAATTCTCCGAACGCTTCAATGCCGCTCCTGCCATTGTATACGGTCTGCACCTCATAGCCGTCCTTCTCCAGATAAAGCCGGATCAGCTCGCAAATATTCACATCGTCATCAATAACCAGCACTCTTGTTTTATTTATCATGTTCATCACTCCCGCTTATGCATTGAAAAAACAGCTTCCGCTAATCATCTACGGGTACTATACTAACCAGGCTACTTCATCCCCGTACACCAATATCATAACATTTACAAATTGATGCAACAACATGTGAAATGTGAACAATGTGAAAATATTAATTCCCTCCATGTGTATAAGGCACTTACCTATTTATCGATTAATACTTAATCTGCTTGTTTTTATTAATTGCCAGCAGAGCCAATTTACCCTTTAGTGTCCTCGCCTGGTAAAAATGGTACAGTGTCCGGATCTCACCGCCAAAGCCTTTCTTAAACTCGTCCACCGAGTCCAAATCGGTCGTTTCCTGCCCCATGCCTAATCCGCCCATATCCATGATCACAAACCCCAGCTGTTTATCACGCCTTATCAGTTCCCAATACAAATATCTGTTGGCATTTGATATCATGCTGCGCACTGAGCTGTCTTTGTATCTTCTAAAATGCGAAAATGAATACATACCCAGCGTGGTCTCTTCATCATGAATTTCCGCAGTACCGCATAGGATTTCTCCATGCATGCCAGTTAACATGGAGATCCTCAGAGCCTTCTGTTTCCGCGCCATCTGCAGCAAAGTCCTGTCACATACATCTATTCCTTTAGTATTGGCAAACTCATCATAATTTTTGCAAAACTTATCAAATACTTGTGGATCGGGTGCGTCATAAAAACTGATGGAAAACTCACCACTCTTCTCAGCTCTACGGATCCGGTTCCGTGTTGTACTGCCCAGTTCATTGAAAAGCTGCTCCTCAGATTTCAACAAATCTACCCTCAACGTGTGAAAAACCCTTGCATTTCGTACCTGCCGAGTCGATAAATAAAACAGCACAATATCTACATCAGTCTCATACTTAAATGGATTATCTGCAAAATAGACTGTCTCCAGTGTTAATGTCAGCTTCTTTCGTCTATTCAGTACCAGCATAGCTCATATCATCTGCTTTCTAAAAAATGGTATTTGTATATTCATACCCTATCGGTTCGGGTTAAAACAACCCGCAAATAATGCATTGCAATCCTTGATTACGTATACCATTCACTGAAGAAACTTTGAAAATGCGGTTTTTTTATACTAATATTACCCCATTAATTGCAAATTTGAACATCGTAATAAAGAAACCAACCTGCTACTCTACCATGAAGCAGACTACACATCTTAAGTCTACTTGAGTTCGATTCATCCTCACCGTTAAAGATTTCCTGAACCCCGCGTCTAACGCGGGGTTTTCTAAATACAAAAAAACAACGGATGATCATTATAATCATCCGTCTGTACAATAAAAAAATATTTTATTCTCGTCTTTATCAAACCTTGCATACATATTTTATCAAATTGCTGTGACATACATGGTCGATTGCGGGGATTTTTTCGAGATATTCCACATTTATCAGTGAGTATCCGTCCACAATAAGGCCTTCCCAAAAATGTCCGACATCCCTGGCTTTTTTTCCGTTTACTTTCATAAATTTTTTAACTTCCTTTAGGCTGTCAACTTTAGAAGTCTGGCTATCTATCATCTTAATATAAATTGATTTATCATACTGTAATGATAATTTGCCTTCCTTTAGTAATTTGACTGTCTCATCATAGTTTTTTACTGCGATGATGTACCTGTTTAACTGCGCTGTTTTCTTTCCGAACATGGTTACAACCCCTTTAAAATTATTTTTGTAGATCCTTACGCACATATATACATTAAGTATTATAGATAAGTATATAGATATAAATATATATGAAAATATAAAGTTATTTCAAGTATAACATTATGTAAATACAAAACTAGGTTTACACAAAAAGTTTTTATATTATTCACAATTTGTTTACATTCGCCTTCTCTATTCCCCTCTTTTATGTATCTTTCCGCTTTATTGCATTGCGAGCCCCTTTCATGTATAATTTAACATGATTTACACAGTGCAGAAGGAAGGTTTGATAAAATGAAGTTAGGTATCGTAGGATTACCCAATGTCGGCAAGAGTACTCTTTTCAATGCAATCACTAAAGCGGGGGCTGAAATTGCCAATTACCCGTTTTGCACCATAGAACCAAATGTCGGGACGGTTGCCGTACCTGATGAAAGACTCAATAGGCTTGCGCAGATGTACAAGCCGGAAAAAATCACGCATACTACTGTTGAATTTGTTGATATTGCAGGACTTGTAAAAGGCGCAAGTAAGGGCGAAGGCCTGGGGAACAAGTTTCTTTCCCACATACGCGAGGTAGATGCCATCATCCATGTGGTCCGGTGTTTCGAGGACGGTAATATTATTCATGTGGACGGTTCCATCGGTCCTTCCCGTGATATCGAAACCATTAATTTGGAGTTGATATTTGCCGATATGGAGATGATGGAAAAACGTATTGACAAAACTCGCAAGATGCTTAAATCAGGAGATAAAAAGTTTCAGACGGAGTTGGAACTTTATGAGCGTATAAAGACCGAATTGGAAGCCGGATCACCTGTCAGAGCAATGAGCTTCAGTACAGAAGAGCTTATGCTTGTGGATCAGTTGTTTCTCCTCACCTCCAAACCGGTGTTATATGCCGCCAATATATCGGAAGACGACCTTCAGGCAGGCAGTACAAATCCATTCATTGACGAGCTCAGCAGGATAGCACAGAAGGAAGGCTCTGAAATGCTTGTAATCTGTGCCAGGATTGAAGAAGAGATCTCACAGCTTGAAGCTGACGAACGATCTGAGTTTTTACAAGAACTCGGGCTAAAGGAATCTGGTCTGGACAGGTTGATCAAGGCAAGCTATAAGCTTCTCGGCCTTAT
>JAEYRF010000124.1 GCA_023409615.1 Bacillota bacterium
CAAGACAAGTGGACATATTACATGCATTGCCGATAGAGATACGATTATAGCAGTGTCTGGTGCATCAAAAAAGGAATTCCTTGAGAAGTCACTAAGTGCAGATCTGGAGAGAGTTATCGAGGGAAAAAATACACTTGTGGTAAAATCGTCTGATGATAAGAGTATAACTATTTTGGCTGATGAAGGCTCTGACAAGAAATATTCCTCGCAGGTTGTGTCACCTATTATTTCAGAAGGCGACCCCATTGGTGCCGTACTTTTGCTTTCCACCGATCCCAGCAGCAAGATGGGCGAGGTTGAAGCGAAACTGGCTCAATCAGCTGCAGGTTTCCTTGGAAAGCAGATGGAGCAGTAGTTTGAATTGCAGATAAATGCAAGGAATTTCATTCGAATACAAAACAGCAGAAGAAGCCAATCTGCTGTTTTTATTTGGCCATCACGAATTATATTCAAATTATTCTAGTATATTTCAAATCCTTTTCATGAATATTACAGTTAGCTTAAATACGACTACCTTAATAAAATATCAATAATTGTTATGATATAATAACCTCGTAAACAAGGTTTTATATGCCTATTTTCTGTGCCTTTTGCCTTTCGGATATAGGAGGACGAATGCAGCTAAAAACTGTAAATTCAAGAATTGAGGACATCAGAGATAATGTTGAAGAGACAAACAGATTTGTAGAGGAATATAAGCCTTTTATTGCCGCATGCGCTCAAAGAGTGTCTGGAAGGTATATGAATTATGGTTCTGATGATGAGCTCAGTATTGCAATGATTGCATTTGTTGAGGCTATTCATTCTTTTGAACGGTCAAAGGGTAATTTCTTTTCTTTCTCAAGGAATGTAATAAAAAGAAGACTGATTGACTATTACCGTTCAGAAATGCGTCATAAAAATGTAATTTCTTTGAATATGTACATAGAAGACCAGGATGAGGAATTTGACCTCAGTGGCGGGGAAGCAATTCAAGTTTACTCAGACCAGAGACTGGCAGAGCATAGAAGGCTTGAACTAGAGTATCTGGGAAAGGAACTGGCGGCTTGGAATATTACCTATACGGATCTTTCCAATTCATCGCCGAAGCATAAAAAGAAGCGGGAACAATGCGATGAGCTGGCTGCATTAATATTATCAAGGCCGGATTTAATGCAACAGGTGCTGGTTAAGAAGTACCTCCCGATTGCAGAGTTGGAGAAACTCTCCGGGTTACCCCGGAAAATGATCGAGCGCTTTCGAAAGTATATAATAGCATTAGTAGTTATTGTAACAGGAGATTATGAGTACATAAGGGACTATATAAAGTTGTAGAAGGGGGGCTGGATCAATGAAAGGGATTGTCGCAGAAATCAGTGGGAAATCAGCAGTAGTACTGACACAGACGGGATCGTTTAAAAAAGTGAAGGCAACCTCTGATATGGTAGTTGGAAAAGAAATCGACCTGAACCACCCCGCCGGAAATAGTAATATGACTAGGACTGTCATGAAGGTCACATCTCTTGCGGCAGCGGGGCTGCTGGTGCTTGCTGCCGGATTGGGTGCATATTCTTATACGTTGCCTTACAGTTATGTTCATGTAGACATTAATCCAAGCATTGAACTCACAGTGAATATATATGACAGGATCATAAGGGCAGAGGCTTTAAACGTAGACGGTGAAGAGCTTCTGAGTAATAATGATCTGAAAAATATAAAAGTAAACACGGCTGTTACACAGCTGCTCAATACTGCAGTACAGCAGGGCTATCTGAATAATGCAGCTGCTCAGGAGGCAAGTCTTCCTGGACAGTCGGAAGATATTCACGATCAGTCGGTAGATGATACTGGCCCGGCAATAGATGATTATGTGATATCTAGCCCGGATGAACAGGATTCAACAGGGGACAAGCTTGAGACAACCCCTGATGAGCCTGCAGAAAGCGAACCTAAGGCTCTTGAAATCTCAAATGCTGTTTTAGTTACGGTTTCCAGCAATAATACAAGGAAGTCTGACAACTTGAAGAAGGAACTTACCGATGCGGTATCGGTAGAATTGGATAAGGATCATGTCAAATCAGAAATACTTGTTGCAAAAGCCAGTATCGATCAGCGTAATGATGCAAGACAGTACGGGGTAACGCCCGGTAAACTGGTGCTCATTGAGGATGCGATGGAAGGAAAGGCTGAAGCTGATCTGGATAAGCTTAAGAAGACCGCGATCAAGGATCTTCTGGAGATGGCATCGGACAAAAAGAAAGATAAGGAAAAGCTAATAGAGAAAAAGCAAAAGGACGCTGAAAAGAAGAGTAAAGAAAAATTAGAAGTGGAGAAAGCTAAAGATAAATTACAGGCCGAGAGGAAGAAAGCGGAAGCCGAGAGAAAGAAAGCAGAGGACGAAAGAAAAAAAGCAGAAGCTGAAAGTAAGAAGGCAGAGGACGAAAGGAAGAAAGCGGAGGCCGAAAGGAAGAAAGCAGAAGAGAAAAAATATGGTTCGAAAAACGAGCATTCTATATATGAAAATGCCTGGAATAATTGGAAATCCGATATCAAGAACGATAAGGCCGATATCAAGAACGATAATAATGACAATAAGAACGATAAGAAGAATCAAACGAATTCCGGAGATTATGGTAATAAAAATAGTAAGTCACAACCCAGGGATCAGAGCAATAAGAAGGGGAAAACAGATACGAAAGATCAGTGGAACCAATGGAACACGAATAGGAAAACCAGGCAAGAGCTGATGAATGAGCGCGAAAAGCTGATGGAAGAGCTTCTTGAGCAAATGAACAATAAGTTGAAAAATCAAAATTGGAAGCGTGAAGAAAAGGGTAAACAAAACGGCAACAATATTGGTACGCCTAATTTGCGGCCGGGCAGATAGTCTGTGTAAAAGCGTTCGACTTAATTCTGCAAATATCAAGGCAATATGATTTGGTTAATTGCTGTAGAAATATTGATTCCACTTTCATCTATGCTGGTGAAGATGGTTATAAACCTGTATTTTGCAAATCACTGTCAAAAAGTTATTACCGGGACATCCCCTGATTTGACAAATTTTATATACCTTTCCCGTTATAATCGTTGATAACGGGAGGATACAAAAGATGAAAACAATCACAGTACCGGTAAGCAGAGCCGTCAAGGCGGGTAGGACAGTTTCTTATTCGGAGTTAATCAGAAGGCTTTTCATTCAAAAAAACAATTATCTGATTCTGATCTCAGCATTTCTGCTGGGGAGCAGCAGCATTTCGAGTACTTTGTTACCAATAGGAACAGCTTTTTTTGCTGTGTCTGAAGGGACGGTATTGATGAGAATCCTCACTGCTATAGCAGTACTTGCAGGTGCTGTTGTGAATGGTTCAATAGAGCATGTCTATATTAATGCCGCAGGTATGCTGCTATTGAGTGTGATGAGTGCACCTTTTAGAAATACTGCCTCCAGAATCAATATGAAGGTTGCGATTATGCTGTCTGCCTCCATACTCATTGCGCAGCTGTTTCTAGCAGGTCTGAAAGGATTTCTGCTCTTTGATATTCTCAAAGCTTTATTCAGTTCATTTATTGTATTTGTACTTTACTTCATATTTCGTTTTGCAGTGCCTGTTATGACGGGGGCTGTAAAAAAAGCCCTGCTCGATGGAGAGGAGGCAATAAGCCTTGCAATAACTGCAGCGCTTGTGTTGGCGGGAATTGGCGAACTTCAGGTGTTTGGATTCTCATTGAGAAACATACTTTGTGTGCTATTATTGCTGTTTTTTAGCAATAAATCAGGTGCTGGTGTCGGTGCGGCATCGGGTGCGGTGGTCGGCCTGATTATAAGTGTTTCTTCAGGGTTTACACCGTCGGTTGCAGGCACCTATTCCTTATGTGGCATGCTGGCAGGTATCCTGGGC
>JAEYRF010000147.1 GCA_023409615.1 Bacillota bacterium
TATAGGTCTGCGGCTTGCTTCAGGCGAGTTGCCATTTGACTGAAAAACGAATATGTCCGAAAGGACATTTTAAAAATCTCTCAAGTGAGAGAGTAGGGAGAAACTGGGTTCATGATTTCGCCGTGAAAACAAGCTATAACAGGCTTGTTTTTTTATAAGATGTGTGTTACAATTTGATTTGTTAATTTTTTGGGAGGTGTTATTGTTGGGAGCAATACAGATTATTGTTTCAATATTTCATATCATATTTTCGTTATCCATCATAGTCGTTGTTCTTTTGCAGTCCGGTAAGTCTGCAGGATTGTCCGGTTCAATTGCCGGTGGAGCGGAAACATTCTTCGGTAAAAACAAGGGCAGGACATTGGATGCTTTATTAGGCAAGTACACGTCGGTAGCGGCGATCATGTTTCTGGTCACTTCAATTGCATTGTTTCTAGTTTTAAAATATTTGTAATTACAAATAAGATTGACGCAAAGACTGTGCAGAAATGCATGGTCTTTTTTAATTACAGTGCATTTGTGAAGCAAATTGATTGATTAAAAAGCTGAGGATGTAGGGATAATAATTATTAATAAATGCAGGAATCGATGAAATATTGTTTTTGGTATTATTCTTAATATTTCAGCAGACCATTAGGAGAATGAAATGAACGATAAAATTGACAGGAAGAATAAAATCATAGGATTTATGAAGGAAGATGCCTACAGGCCGTTGAAGTTTGATGAACTTTCCGTTATTTTGGATGTGCCGCAGGAGGATAGGGATCAACTGACTGAGATCTTGAATGAATTAGTGGAAGAAGGCGCTATATTCAGGACAAGCAAGGACAGATACGGGATTCCGGAGAGAATGGGCCTCATTGTTGGTCGGATACAGGGAAATGAACGAGGTTATGGATTTCTCATCCCTGATGATGAACTGATGGCGGATGTGTTCATATCTGCAGACGCTATGGCAGGCGCTATGCATAGTGACAGAGTACTTGCAAGGGTAACCACAAAAGGGGTCGGTGATAGACGTTCAGAGGGTGAAATAGTCAGGATAATCAAGAGAGCTGTCACAAAGGTCGTAGGAACCTTTGAGAACAGTGACCATTTTGGATTCGTAGTCCCGGATGATCGCAGGATCCCCGGTGATATTTTTATTCCAAGGGATGAGATCAATGGCGCAAAGCCTGGTTTCAAGGTGGTTGCAGAAATCATAAAGTGGCCGGATAAAAGGCGTAATGCAGAAGGAAAGATCGTTGAGATTATCGGAGATATCTACGATGTTGGCATTGATATTTTATCGATTATGAAGGCATATGATCTGAAAGAGACTTTCCCCGAGGCTGCTGTCAGACAGGCCGAAGCGATACCGAGTGAAGTCACAGAGGGATTGATCAAGGGAAGGCAGGATCTGAGAAACCTGCGTATGGTAACCATTGATGGAGAAGATGCCAAGGATCTTGATGACGCCGTATCTATCTCCAGATTGCCTGACGGAGGGTACAGACTTGGTGTTCATATAGCAGATGTGAGCCATTATGTGACTGAAGGCTCACCACTGGATAAGGAAGCACTGTCCAGAGGCACAAGCGTCTATCTTGTGGACAGGGTCATTCCCATGCTGCCTCCGAGGCTGTCAAACGGCATATGCAGCCTGAATCCTCATGTTGATAGGCTTGCCTTCACAGTGATGATGGACCTTGATAAGAATGGGAAAGTGATTCGTCACGATATTTTTGAGAGTGTCATCAATATCGATGAGAGGATGACCTATTCGGATGTTTTTACACTCCTTGAATCAGATGATGCAGAACTGGCTGCAAGATATGCACCATTGCTTGAGGATTTCCATACCATGAAGGACTTGGCGCTGGTCTTACGCAAGAAAAGGATGGACCGGGGAGCCATAGACTTTGATTTCGGCGAATCTAAGGTGATACTGGATGAGAAGGGCAAGCCGATTGAAGTAAAACGATACGAAATAACTATTGCAAACCGGGTGATCGAAGAGTTCATGCTTGTATGCAACGAAACGGTCGCTGAACACTTCCACTGGGCAGGAATGCCTTTCGTATACAGGATTCATGAGGATCCTGACATAGAAAAAATCATGACGTTTGCTGAATTTTCCAGAAATCTTGGTTATCCCTTGAAAGGTGTAAACAAGATCCACCCGAGAGCCTTGCAAGAAATTCTTGAGAAAGTGAAAGGATCAAGGGAGGAAACCATTATCAGCACAGTCATGTTAAGGTCACTCGCTAAGGCCAGGTACAGTCCGGAGAGTGTGGGACATTTCGGTTTGGCTGCAAAGTTTTATTGCCACTTTACATCTCCTATCAGACGATACCCTGATTTGATCATTCACCGTCTGATGAAGGAGGAACTGAAAGGCAGTCTTTCTGAAAAACGTGAGGATGAACTGATTAAAGAGCTGCCGGAGATTGCCAAACACTGCTCTGTACGTGAGAGGGCGGCTGAAGAAGCGGAACGCGAGACGGAGGATCTGAAGAAGGTCGAGTTCATGAGAGAAAAGGTGGGAGAGGCATTTGAAGGCATGATTTCCAACGTTACATCCTTTGGTATGTTTGTGGAGCTTGATAACACAATTGAAGGCCTGGTGAAGGTCAGTAATATGGACGATGACTATTATATTTTTGATGAAAAGCATTTTTGTCTCATCGGTGAACATACAAAAAAACGTTATAGTATCGGAGATCAAATTCGGGTGCTTCTGGTCCGTGCTGATCTATCGTCAAGACAGCTGGATTTTGTTATCGTAGGAAGAAAACGGGAAGACAGCGAGGATGAGGTCAACTATCTTAAAAAGAAAGCTGCAGCTGTGGCTTCCGTACAGGATAAATCCCGGACACATGGGAAAAAGGAGATGAAATTGCCGAAGGAGATCCGGAAGAGAGCACAGGAATCTCCTAAGAGAGCTAAGGCTCTCAAGACATCGAAGAATACCAAACCAATTAAAACGGCTAAAAGATCTCATAAGCCAAAGATGCCGAAGTTACCGAAAAAGCTTGGCTGAAAAAAAGAAAAAGTGACCTGTCATAGACGTCAAAAAACCCGGTGACTTAGGACAGTTCCGGGTTTTAAGTACATCTATGTCTTTTGATTTTAGATGACAAAGGGTTTTATTTCTTCGTAGAATTTTTCGCAGTCAGCGGAATGTACTTCAACCTTGATAGGCTTGTTGAAATCAAGACTGAATATTCCCATTATTGATTTAGCATCGACCACATACCGGCCGGATGTTAAATCTACATCAAAATCATATTTATTTGATATATTCACAAAATCCTTGACATCATTTATTGTCTTGAGCATTATGGTAAACGCTTTCATATACAACCTCCGTTCATTTAAGTAAATTATGTTATGTAATAAACTCTAAATCAATAATATCCTGTATTTGGGAACAAGTCAATTACGTTATTGTTAAAAAAAAGTGAATTCAGTATAATAGATGTAAATATGACGGGATAAAGATAAAGATAAAGATAAAGATAAAGATAATGCTAGAGATAATGATACATATATAATTGGAATTTTGGAGGAATTGTGAAAAGGGTTGCTTTTTATACATTGGGTTGCAAGGTGAATCAATATGAAACAGAGGCTATGGCAGAGGCGTTTGAAAATGAAGGATATATTCAGGTCGGCTTTGATGAGACTGCGGACGTCTATGTGATCAATACCTGTACAGTCACAGGCTTGAGCTCAAGAAAATCACGTCAGGCGATACGCAGGGCCAGACAGATGAATAGCAATGCAATAGTAGCGGCGGTAGGCTGCTACCCGCAGACTGCCAGGGAGGAAGTGGAAGGTCTGGCGGAGGTAGATATTGTAGCCGGAACAGCAGACAGGATGAGGGTTCCCGAATATGTAGACAAATTCCTGACAGGAAAGCTTCAAAGCGGGAAAGAAAAAATTACTGTAGTTGAGAACATAATGAAAAAGCACAGCTTCGAAGATTTGAAAATAGAGAGGTATAAGGACAGAACCAGGGCGTTCCTCAAAATTCAGGAGGGGTGCAGCCAGTTTTGCTCCTATTGCATCATCCCCTATGCAAGAGGACCGATACGGAGCAGACCGTCTGCAGATGTGCTCAGGGAGGTTCAAAAGCTCGTGGGAGCCGGCTTTAAAGAGGTGGTGCTGACGGGAATCCACATTGCCTCCTACGGAAAGGACCTTGGAGAAATCAGACTGATGGACCTTGTCAGGATGATTCATGATATAGACGGAATTGACAGGATCAGGATCGGTTCCATTGAGCCGACTCTGGTTACAGAAGACTTTGCTTCTGCCGCGGCCGGGATGGAGAAACTGTGTCCCCATTATCACATTTCTTTGCAGAGCGGCTGTGATGAGACGCTTGCCAGGATGAACCGGCGCTATACTACGGAGCAGTACAAAAGGGCGATAGAACTGCTGCGTGAACAAATCCCGGATGTTGCTTTGACGACAGATGTCATGGTAGGTTTCCCCGGGGAAACAGACGAGGAGTTTGATAAGACATATCAATTTCTGGAAGAGATCCAATTTGCAAAAATGCATGTGTTTAAGTTTTCTCCAAGGAAGGGGACGCCTGCCGCGTCTTTTGCAGGGCAGGTATCAAGCCAGGTGAAGGAAGCGAGAAGCATGAGGGTGATCGAGCTGTCGGACCGCTGCACCCACGCATTCCATAGCAGGTTTATTGGCAGGAAAATGCCGGTTTTGTATGAGCAGGAGGTCAAGGACAGAAAAGGTTTGTACGAAGGTCTGACTCCTAATTACATAAGGGTTTTATCGTTTGGTAATAATTGCCTTATAGGGAATATCGTGAAAACGAGGTTGATCAAAGTGGAAAATGAATCTGTATTAGGGGATTGCATAAAGTTTCCGCTTGTATTATGATATTCATATCAAACATGTGTTTTGTAAATGGTTAAAATATACGCATACATGCTTATAGGCAGGAGAGTGTTGATAATGGCTAACAGCGGAACCATGATGTTTAAAATGGATAAGGACAGGGAGAACGAAGCCCGGGATATATTGTTTACAGTATATGAGGCATTAAAGGAGAAAGGATACAACCCGATTAACCAGCTCGTGGGCTACATTCTTTCTGGGGATCCCACCTACATTACCAACCACCAGAATGCGAGGAGCGTTGTCAGAAGGCTTGAGCGGGATGAGCTGCTCGAAGAGATTGTAAGGTTCTATCTGGAGAATAAAAAATAAAAGCAGCCCCGACAAATGTTCGGGGTTTATTATTTATAGTCATTCCGCCATAACGGAATCTGACTAAAATCGAGTGAGGCTCGATGCCCCGAGATTTTTTATTTAAAATATTGATGGATATGAGGAGATATGGAATATACGGAGCTTGGGAAAACAGGAATAACAGTATCGAGGATGTGCTTTGGAGCGCTTGTTATCGGACCTTTGCAAGTCAACCTGAAGCCGGATGAGGGAGCCTATGTCATCCAGGCAGCAATGGAGCGTGGTGTCAATTTCATTGATACGGCTGAGTTGTACGGGACCTATGACCATATACGGGAAGCAATAAAGGGATCGAATAATCGACCGGTGGTCGCAACAAAATCCTATGCATGGAATTATGAGGGTGCCGCACAAAGCGTTGAGAAGGCCAGAAAAGGCCTGGATACGGATGTGCTGGACATTTTTTTACTGCATGAGCAGGAAAGTAAATTAACACTGCGGGGGCACCGGGAGGCGCTGGATTTTTATTTAAATGAGCGTGAGAAGGGCAGAATAAGGGCTGTGGGTGTTTCAACTCACAATGTCGAAGTAGTAAGAGCTATTTGTGATATGCCGGAGATAGATGTAATTCATCCTTTAGTTAATAAATCCGGGATCGGTATCGGTGATGGTGACATAGATGATATGCTGCAAGCTGTCCGGCAGGCATGGGAATGTGGTAAAGGCGTTTACAGCATGAAGCCGCTTGGCGGCGGTAATCTGCTTCATTCTTATGAGCAGTGTATGGATTTTGTTTTGGGGCTTCCATTTATTCATTCCATAGCTGTTGGAATGCAAAATGTTGATGAGGTGGAAATGAATGTTCTCAGGTTCGAAGGAGAACAGATTCCTGAAAGGCTTAAAGACTCGGCGGCAATCAAAGAAAAGCACCTGCATATAGATTACTGGTGCGAGTCCTGCGGAAGGTGCGTTGATCGCTGCGGACAAGGTGCTCTGTCAATAGTTGACGGCAAGGTGAAGGCAGACGATGACAAATGCGTTTTATGCGGTTATTGCGCCAGCGTGTGCCCTCAGTTTGCAATTAAAATATGCTGATGATTTCAGGAGGCTTTTATGCGCATAATGGGTATTGATTTTGGGGACAGTAGAATCGGGATTGCTGTTAGCGATCCGCTTGGGTGGACAGCACAGGGACTTGAAACGATCTCGTGGAAGGGTTCGATGGAAAAACCTGCTGAGAAAATAACACAGCTTGCGAAGCAATTTCAGGTGGAAAAATTCGTGGTTGGGCTTCCTAAAAACATGAATGGATCTATCGGACCCAGCGGTGAAAAGGCAATGGCTTTTGGAGAGCTTCTCACAAGTATGACGGGGATAGAAGTTATCCAGTGGGATGAACGTCTGACTACAGTGGCTGCTAACCGCATCATGCATGAGGTGGGAATGAAGACCTCGAAAAAGAAAGGTTCAGTCGATAGAATTGCGGCTGTATTAATATTGCAGGGATATCTTGACAGTAGTGCGAAATAAGGGTATGGTATTTATGATAATGAAATTGGAGGTGTTCTGATGGAAGACGAAAGAGATGATATTGTCATATTGGTAGATGAAAATGGTGATGAAGTTGAATTTGAACACATTGATACAATTGATATGAACGATAACGAATATGTTGTTCTGGCCCCTCTGGAAGAAGAGGATGAGGATCAGGAGGACGAGGAGGTTATCATACTGAAGGTTGAACACAATGAAGACGGAGAAGATTCGTTTGTTACAATAGAAGATGATGACGAACTTGAAGAGGTCTTCAATGAGTTTCAGAGCAGAATGGAAGAGGAATTCGGCTCCGATGATGACTGAATTATATAGTTAATATGATCCCGGGGGCTTTTATGAAACTGCCTTCGGGATTTTATTTATGGCCATTTGCGCAGCATATCCGGCTAAAATCTCAGGGGCTGGTCGTTCCGCTTCGCTACACTGCTTGCCCATGCATCCTGGCTCGATGCTCCTGAGATTTTACTTTTCTTTTTTTATCAGCATTCTCTGACGATCAAAGATGAACTTAATCAGGGCATCCTGGCTCTTCATCGGGATATCTGTAAAGAACATTCCCAGTTCATATCCATTGCCCTTCCTCAGTTTTGTGGGAATATTCCTTAAAATGACGCATTTTGCATGTATGATTAAATCTGTTGACATATTCATTTCAATCTTTACTTCTGTATGTTTTGGAATATCGATCTCGGAAATAACACAAAGTCCGGATCCGCTTATGTTTTTTGTATATGCTGCGATTGGATTCTTTTCGTTTGGAGTAGGAAGCCATAAAAGCATATCTAATACAATATCCAGCCTGTAATTCATTCTTCTCTGAATATTCTTGATATCGCTGTCAGGCTCTACAATCATCACGGCAATATTGCCTCTGTATTCCTTTGATCTTACTATTGCGGAAAATCCAAGCAGTCCATGACGGTTATGTACAAAGGTAAGACGAATAGGCATATTGTCCGGAATATAAACAAGCCGTGCCTCAAAAATAGGTGCGGATATGACGAGCAAATTATCGTCATTATGCTCCAGAAGTTGACTCACATACGTTCTGCCTACTTTTTCTCCGTTAGTGTCGAATAACTCCAGTTCCAGTCTGGTGCCTAATTTTACTTCCAACGGGATCATAACGACGCTCCTTTCCTTTTCATTATACCTGCATATAGTTATTTCTCCAAGAGATAATTATTTTTATGTTTGCCACAAGGGATTTCCGATGGCTTGCTAGAATAATACATATATACTTTTTGCAGTTTATACTCAGGAGGGTGTTCCATGCGCAGAGGATTTTCAGTTTTAATTGTTATATGTCTGCTATCTGCTTTCTTTACAGCCTGTGGATCTGAAAAGGCAGAGGAGACTCAACCGGTCATTGCCGAGGAGACTGTAATCCCGATGCCGGCTACAACCCAGGAAGTGATACCGGAGCCGGTGATAGTAACGGAGCCGGTGGAAGTATCGGAGCCGGTAAATGATGATTTTTCTCTTCCGAAGACAGGTATCAGACCATTTGCAGTCATGATTGACAACGAGGGTACAAGGGTATTGCCACAGGGTGGATTGAATATGGCGCAGATCGTTTACGAAGTAATAGTTGAGGGCGGCCTGACCAGGCTGATGCCGGTGTTTTGGGGTACAGAACCCGAAATGAGCGGACCTGTTAGAAGTGCCAGAGATTATTTTCTTGATTACAGCATGGAATATGATGCGATTTATGTACATTACGGCGGAAGTCCCCAGGCCGGTAAAGATATTCCTAAATTTAAAATTAATGAAATTGACGGATTGTATTTAGGTCCTGATGTTTTCTGGGATCTGACCAAGGACAGGGGTAACTGGCAGGACTCATACACCTCGATGGAGAAGCTGAAGGCGTATGCCCTGAAAAAGAAATTTAGTGAAACGGCATCGGTGGAGTTCCCGTTTATATACAACCTTACAGAAGTGACTCCGGAGGCGGGAAATATTGCCTCTGTAATAACACTGAAATATCCTTCGATGACCTCAAAGTATGAATATGACAGCAATACAGGCCTTTACAAACGATTTCGCTATGGTAAGGAGCATATGGAAAGGGTCTCCGAAAAGCAATTTGAAGCAAAGAACATAATTGTGCAGTTTGTGCCCAATTATGATATAAAGGGTGATAAAGCCGGCCGCCAGGAAATGAATACTATTGGTTCCGGAAAGGGTTATTTCATTACAAATGGCAGGGTGATCGACCTGAAATGGTCCAAGGAGTCCAGGAGAGCGCAAACGAAGTATTCGGATAAGGATGGCAATCCGATTCTGCTCAACCGTGGACAGACTTGGATACAGATCATGCCTGTGAATGCGAAGGTAACTATTGAATAATAACTTTTAACACTTCATAGGTATAACATCAGAAAGTACTTTATTCAATATGTCCAGCATAGCGTCGATGTCGTTCTTTGTCACAATCAGAGGCGGCATAAAGCGAATGGAGGAAGGCTGTGGTGAGTTGAGGATCAGTCCTTCCTTCAGACATCCGGAGACAATGTCTTTTCCAATGGGCTCCGGCAGGTCAAATGCAATCAGCAGTCCGAGCCCCCTAATGTTTTTGATGGGGAATACATCAGACATCTCCTTCAGGCGTTCTGTCAGGTAGTCTCCCATTAGAGCGGCCCGCTGTGGGAGCTGTTTTCTCAGTATTTCTTCTGCGACAGCAAGACCGACAGCCATTGCCAGGGGTTGACCGGTATAGGTGCCTCCCTGATCTCCAGCGTCAAAAAGATCATGATCCTTCTTTGTCATCATTGCTCCAAGAGGGAAGCCTCCGCCGATTCCTTTTGCCAGAGTCATAATATCGGGCTCGATCCCAAAGTGATTATATGCAAACAGTTTGCCAATCCGGCCAAAGCCTGTCTGCACTTCATCAAAGATCAGCATAATATTTTTTTCGGTACAAAGGCTTCTCAGAGCCTTTATATATGCTTTATCGGCAACGTTTACGCCGCCTTCACCCTGCACCGGCTCCAACATTACTGCGCACGTGTTGGGATTGATTGCCCCGGCTACAGCATCAATGTCGTTGAAGGGAATATGGATAAAGCCCGGAACCTTGGGTTCAAATAAGGCCTCCCAATGTTTCTTGCCGGTGGCGGACATTGTTGCAAGGGTACGCCCGTGGAAGCTTCCATTAGTAGTAATTATCTCATAGGCACCGTTAAGCTGCTTTGATCCGTATTTTCTTGCAAGTTTGATTGCTCCTTCATTAGCCTCAGCTCCGGTGCTTGTGAAAAATACTTTATCGAAACATGAGTTGTCCGTAAGCATCTTTGCAAGACGTATCATAGAATCATTGTAGAAGGACGGACTGGCGTTGACCAGCTTGGAAGCTTGCTGTGTTAATGCGTTTGAGATGACATCCGGACAATGACCAAGGCAATTCACGGCCCAGCCACCGATGAAATCAAGGTACTTATTACCTTCTGTATCCCAAAGGTACATTCCCTTTCCTTTTTCCATAACTATATCAGGTCTGACTGCTGTAAACAGGATTGACTGCTTAGCCTGCTCCAGTAGATTTTCAGTTGAAAATGTTGTCATATTTCACTCCTCCAAACTTTGACGTTTTAATAATTAGTATAATTATACATTTAGACGAATAATTATGCAATACTTGAGATAAAGTTATTTTTGGAAGATGCATAAAAAGGCCACAATAATTTAAACATGAGTGGGCATGAGTCCTAATAATATGGTAAAATATTATTGCCGAGCACATGATAACGGAGATGATAATTATTAGGAGGAAGGAATGATGATTCAACGGTATGACCCGATCAGCAAAAAGTGCAAGAACATGCTTCACGGGGGTGATTATAACCCGGATCAATGGATTGATACTCCTGAAATCTGGGATGAGGATATGAGACTGATGAAGCTTTCCGGATGCAATACCATGTCAGTTGGGATTTTTTCATGGTCTTCTCTGGAACCGGAAGAGGGCAGATTTGAGTTTGGATGGCTTGATACGATAATGGACAAGCTGGCTCAAAATAATGCCTTTGCTATCCTTGCAACACCAACAGGCGCAAAACCGGCCTGGATGTCACAGAAATATCCGGAAATACTGAGGGTACAGGATAACAGGCAAAAAAACCTTCATGGCCAGAGGCACAATCATTGCTTCACATCGCCTGTTTACCGGGAGAAAGCCTCCATTATCAATCGAAAGCTGGCGGAACGCTATAAAGATCATCCGGCTCTTCTGGCGTGGCATATTTCCAATGAGTATGGTGGAGAGTGTCACTGTGAGTTATGTCAGGAAGCCTTCCGTAATTGGTTGCGTAAAAAGTACAACAATGATCTGAAGCAGTTAAACCATGCATGGTGGATGGGTTTCTGGAGTCATCGTTTTAATGACTGGTCACAGCTGGAATCGCCTTCGCCGCAGGGGGAAAACGCTGTTCATGGCCTTAACCTTGACTGGAAGCGATTTGTGACAGATCAGACTGTTGACTTTTTCAAAAATGAAATTAAGCCGCTCAGGGAGCTGACGCCAGATGTCCCGGTAACCACGAATTTTATGGGAACCTATCCCGGACTGAACTATTGGAAGTTTGCTGATGAAGTGGATGCAGTATCCTGGGACAATTACCCGCCATGGCACAATGATTATGAAAAGACATGGGATATAGCAGCTAATATATCCTTTATTCATGACATCAACCGCTCGATAAAAGGCGGAAAACCATTTATGCTTATGGAGAGCACGCCGAGTCTTGTGAACTGGCAGCATGTCTGTAAGCTAAAAAAACCAGGCATGCATCTATTATCATCGCTGCAGGCGGTGGCGCACGGTTCTGACACCGTACAGTACTTCCAGTGGAGAAAGAGCCGTGGCTCTTCTGAGAAACTCCACGGGGCTGTGGTTGACCACTGTGGGCATGAGAATACAAGGGTGTTTTCTGATGTGACTGAGGTGGGAGATGTATTGAAGAAGCTTGGCGACATTGTTGGAACAACTGTACGGCCGGAGGTCGCGATCATTTATGATTGGGAAAACCGCTGGGCGATCGACGACGCGCAGGGCTTTTCAAAGGACAGAAAGAAGTATGAACAGACTTGTATGAATCATTACAGGACATTCTGGAATAATGGCATTCCTGTTGATGTCATTGATATGGATTGCGATATTTCAGGTTATAAGCTGCTGGTGGCACCGATGCTTTACATGGTAAGACCCGGAGTTGCAGAGCGCATCGAGGCTTTTGTAAAGAATGGCGGCACTTTTGTTACTACCTATGCGACGGGATATGTGGATGAAAATGATCTGTGCTTCCTTGGAGGCTTCCCGGGGCCGCTGCGCAAAGTGACGGGGATATGGGCTGAGGAAATTGATAGTCTATATCCGGCGGACAGCAATGGAATCAAGTTGTCAGATGAATTCAAATCGATTGTTGCGGGCATATCAAATATGCAGGGCGAGTACAAGGCAGTGGATTTCTGCGAGCTTATTCATGCTGAAACGGCTAGAGTATTGGGCGTTTACAGTCAGGACTTCTACGCGGGAAGGGCGGCGTTAACCGTAAATTCCTTCGGAGCGGGGAAGGCCTGGTATATGGCCGCCAGATTTGACGAAAACTTTTTAAATGATTTTTATTCGAGCCTGATTTCACAGCTAAAACTAAAGAGAGTGCTTGATGCGGAGCTTCCCGTGGGTGTTACAGCTCAAATCAGGTCAGACGGCGTTAATGAATTTGTCTTTGTAATGAATTATTCCGAGGAGCCAAAGACAGTATCGGTAGGGGAGGGTATATCACAGGAGCTTCTGACCGAGGAAAAGAACCTGTCACAGCTAACGCTTGAACCCTATGGAGTTGCTATCCTTAAGAGGGCAGTGATCGTTTAGAGAAGGAACCGGCGGCATATCCGCCGCCGGTTTTACCATTCTAAGGTTGCATCGAAAAAGCCTGTTGCAAAATACATCTTGATAGATTTCTCTGTCAAATCTCATTGTTTGCTATATTCCATATCATCAATAATCAGATTGCCATCTGAGGACTGGCTGAATGAATATTCATTGTCTTGTGCAGGTGTATCCTTAACCAGGCTTTCGGAAATCTGCCAGAGTTCATCCCATGAAGATGCATATCCGGTACTCTTCTTTTGATCATAGAATTTTATTCTATCTCCGGATATTTTGTACTTGCCTTCAAAGGCAGTTGAAGAATATGAATTCCCGGACACGCTTCCCAATGTTCTTTCAAATGTATCATCCTTTTTAAGCTCAAGCATTATACTTAAGCCAACATTACCTGATGCATTCGTATACGACCATAAACCTGATATGTCTTTATCGGCGGACATGTTTCCCGGTAATTGTGAATTTTGCTGTTTTGCAGGGGTCTGTTGCTCCGGCGCAGTTGCACCGGAAGGTCTGCTGCTCTTGATGGTATCCATTTGTTCAAAAGATCGTACACTCATGGCGATGGCCTGCTCCCTAGTGGTGGTCGCATATCCTGCCGCCGTTTGAGCCGTTGTAATTGCCTTGGGCATGAATTTACCGTCTGTACCTTTAATGATTCCAAGCTTGGCCATGAATAGTACATGATCCATTGCCCATGAGGAAATGTCTTTACTATCTGAGAAGGCTGGTGCTCCTGATGTGGAGAAATTTCCACCGGGCGCCATAATTCGTATAGTCCGGCTTAACATTGTGGCCACTTGTTCACGGTTGGTAAGCTTCTCGGGTGCGAATGTGGTTGTGGACATGCCCGTTGTGATCCCAAGCTTAAAGGCCTTCAGTATCTCCGGGTTCTTTGTATCGGTGAACGGATTGGGCGATGCAGGTATTGAAGCTAGTCCCGTTGTTTTTTCGTAAAGCCTGACTGCCAGCTCCGCAAACTCCTCGCGGGTGATAGGCTTCGTCATATCTGATCCCAGTAAAATCACAGGAATCAGTCCATTTTCATTCGCCTTATCAAGCTCTGTCTTTGCCCAGTTTGAGGCATTGGAATAGGCGGACATCCCATGGGAGATTATATTGGAAAAGGGACTATATATGTCACCGGATTTTCCGGCTGCAGGGTAATGAATATAATCAAAGGAATACCTGAATTTAATCTCATATACCGCTGCCTCATAGCTATCCTTCAGACCAAAATATGATTCTGCTCCGATGTTGAATTCTTCTACGAAATTGTCACTGTGGGAAACTTTCCACTCGCCATTGTTGACCCTTAGCCAAACCTCAGCTTTTACCCAGTCATTACTGATGTTATTCAAAAGCTGAGTTTCTTCATGAGCCTTGTCTGCTATAATATTCAGGTAGGGTGATCCATCTGAATGCTTTTTCAGCTCCGCTGATTTCAGCACAGGTGCGTGATTAATCAGGTCAGCTGGATCTTCAACCTTTTGGTTGTTGCTGTAAGAAGCCGTTTGTGACCATGGAGAAAAGAAGCCAAAGTATTCGCCGTTTTCATCTTGATAATTAACCACAAAGCGAACTCTGAGATACATCGTATGTGTATCAAAATAAGATTTGCTTACCGGCAACGCTTCAACACCTGAAATACTTTCGAATTGCCCTTTATCGAATATAACTGAAGACGTATAACTGCCCTTTTCAATACGGCAAAGGCTTTTGTTTGTATTATAACCCCGATCATCATCCCATTCACTTTTGTAATGCCAGTCGCCGTTGTCAAGCTTATAATCAATTTGTGCCATTAGCTCGTAACCGCCAAATCCGGCCGCTGAAAAAGCTGAATCATCAGCTCCGATCACATCCACGAAAGTGCGAAGTTCATCAGATGCACTTACAGTAACATCAAATCCCATCCAGGTTTTCTCAAACCCGTCCTCTCTGTATTCAACAGCAATATTTTCTGGTGATCCGACGTTTGTGGGCGGATTGTACGCCGCTTGTGTCATGATTGGCATTGCGCTGACGATAAAGAGTAGCATGAACATAAAAACTAAAACTCGTTTTTTGCTTTTCATATAAATTGCCTCCATATTGAATTTTTCGGTCAATTTTGGTTCGTCTTGTATTCAAGCTTACTGCACAAAACAACCATATTCATCTTACAATAGTGGCATCAAATAAATATAAAATTGAAAACAGGGATGTAATATGCTCAAACCACCTATAAATCTGAATTAGAACTGCTTTTTATTCCGTTTTTTTGTGATAAAAAATAATAAAAAATGTTTACAGATTATGATATTGTCAAAATCAAATGTCAAATGCGCGCAAATACAGTATTGATATTCGGTATATAACACATTTCAGAAGCAGAGAAATGACTGACGGATTTTACCATGCAGATAATAAAATAACAAGCTGGGGTGAGCTATAGATGTGATTTACCTACATTTGTTTAACTGCAAACGTGGGTTGTCATTCGACTTTAGTCTCGGCACACTCGCCTAAAAATGTGCATTTAGCACATTTTATTAACAGCTCGTGCCCTCTCGGGTTCAAATCTCGCCTTTAAACAAAATAAAAAAACCTTCAGGACTAAAGTCCCCAAGGTTTTTTTGGTCGGAGTGGCGG
>JAEYRF010000178.1 GCA_023409615.1 Bacillota bacterium
TTAAGTCTGTCCACTTAAAATCCGGTTCAGGCTCTCTTCCTACAAGAAATGATCCATCTCTCTTTGTAAGCTGAGCAAAAACGACGGCAAAGTCCTCCTTACCTTCGTTATAGACGTATATAGCCGCTTCTGGTCCGGAAAAACCTATATCCGCCTGTCCTGATAAGACTGCAGTCATTACCTTATCTGCTCCCTGGCCATTGATCAGTTCAACTGATAGTCCTTCCTCTTCAAAATAGCCCAGGTTGATAGCTACATACTGCGGAGCATAGAAGACTGAATGTGTCACCTCGCTCAATTGTACCTTTACCATTTTCTTCTCGCCGCATGCACCGGTCATAAATACAGTGCACAGTGCCAATACAATAGCCATAAGTGTTTTCAGTACTCTTGAAATTTTTTTTGTGTTTATTCTGTTTCCCCTGCTCATATACTTCATCCCCCATCCATAATATCAACTGCAAAAATTCAATCCGATGTATATCTTCCATTTTTCATCAGCAGCTTTTCCAGATAGACCACCCCCTGATACATCAATGCTGCGGCCACAGCCAGGATCAGAACACTTGTCATGACCAGATCCAGCTGAAACACCTGTCCTCCATATACGATCAGATATCCAAGACCAGCTTTTGAAACCAGAAATTCACCTACAATAACACCTACCCATGACATGCCAACATTGATTTTTAATGCATTGATAATAACAGGAAATGTCGAGGGTAGAACTACCTTGGTCAGTACTTGAAGCCGGTTTGCACCAAAGCATTGTACCAGCTTGATTTTTTCCCTGTCCACCGCAAGAAATCCGTTAAGCACCTCAAGTATTGTTACAATCAGCGATATGGTCAATGCGATAACTATAATGGACATTGGCCCCGCACCGATCCATACAATAAAAATAGGACCAAGAGCTATTTTAGGTAGGCTGTTCAAAACTACAAGATAAGGTTCCATAGCCTCTGCCAGAAATTCAGACCACCAAAAAATGATTGCTGCGATCGTACCTAGAATTGTTCCCAATAGAAAACCAACAATCGTCTCAACACATGTGACCCGGATATGATAGAATAAGACTCCCTCCCGGTATAGATTTGCCAGTGATCTTACAATCCGTGTAGGCTGGCTGGTAATGAATGGATCTATAATATTCAAGTCAGCCAATGCCTCCCATACAGCAAAAAATACAATGAGAATTAAAAGCTGGGTTGTCAGTATTGTGTATTTCCGCCGCTTGACTTTTTTCAAGTATATTCGATGTTCTTGCGAAATTTCCTGTTTGTTTTTCATTTTACTTCTCCCCATCCTACCCGCATTTCTTACTGCTAGTACAAGCTCATGTTATTCATAATTTGCTTTGTAATATTCCTGCCGGCATTTACACATGGATATCAAGATCCTTCCATATCATGTTGAAATAGTGCCTGAATTCTGGTGCTTCTCTGGAATTTAGCGGCGTTCTGTTTTTACATGTCAATGTAATATCATAAATACTTTTTACGGTTCCAGGCCTCTTTGTCAGTACAACAACCCGATCCGCCATGCTGATGCTCTCAGCAATATCATGAGTTACGAGAATCGCTGTTTTGTTTTCTCTTTTTATAATGGAATAGATGTCATCAGAAACAGCAAGACGTGTCTGATAATCAAGGGCAGAGAATGCTTCATCCAACAGCAGGATCCGGGGATTTACTGCAAGTGTACGAATCAAAGCAGCTCGCTGTCTCATGCCTCCCGAAAGCTGGTTTGGATATTTATCTTTGAAATCAGCAAGCCCGTAGGTTCCTAGAAGGACGGAAACATAACTTCTTGTATTGTCATCCAACGTATGAGTGATTTCAAGTCCAAGCTCAACATTTTCCTGAATTGTCCTCCACTCAAACAGATGATCCTTCTGAAGCATATACCCAACCTGGTGCAACGATTCTGAGGCTTGCCTTCCTCCAATCGTTATGGTTCCCTCCGACGGCATAAGCAGACCTGCAAACAAGGATAAAAGCGTCGTTTTTCCACATCCGCTCGGACCAACGATACTGATAAATTCTCCTTCTCCTACTGACAGGTTTATATCTTTAAGCGCTGCCACTTCGCCATTTTTTGAATGATATTTCATACCAAGGTTATGTACTTCCACTAACGAGCCCAACTTATCATCTCCCGAATCTGATGCAGGTAGCCGAATTTTATTGTTCAGTACAGTATATAAAAAACATCTGAAAAGCGTGAACAAACCACATCTCAATACAAGTCAGCCAGAACATCTGCAAGAACTCATCGTTCAACTGTTTTTTTACTCTCTCCTAACATAATTATCAAAAATCAGTGGCATAATTTCTCTATAAAGCATAATACTTTTATAGAAAAATTTAATATAAAATTACAGTCCGCTTACCAATTTATTTTTTCCCGTAGACAGTACCTTATCAGCATTCTCCCAAGCGTTCTACACGCTTATAATATGTTAATATGTTAATATTTTACATATGAGATTGCGTGTGTTAAAATAAGACAAAGTTACCAATAAACCCGTATAGTTAAAAAAATTATTATTTATAGCAAAGGAGAACCAAACATGAAAAGATTTTTATCCTTAACCATAGCTGTCGTTCTGCTTCTCAGTATGTGCTTCTCATTAATAACAGTAAATGCTGAAGAAACCGGACTTAAGCCATTACCACAGGTAGGAGACGTAATCTCCGGTTTTAAAACAGTTGAGATCGGTAATATGGATCTGATCAACTCCAAAACAGTTTTGTTCGAGCATGAAAAGACTGGTGCTCTGCTCTACTTTATCCAAAGTAAGGACATAGACAGAGCCTTTGAGCTTACATTCAAGACACCGGCAGTTGATGACACAGGCGTAAACCACATTATTGAACATCTTACTGTATCAGGCTCAAACAAATACCCGCTCAAGGACGTTCTATTTACCCTGGCAAATCAGACCTACAGCTCATTTGTTAATGCATTTACATATCCAAGCCTAACCTCATACCCTGTATCCTCTATGAGCGAAGCGCAGCTGCTTAAGCTTGCCGATGTATATATGGACTGTGCATATAACCCATCAGTGTATACAAACAAAAATCTTTTCCTCAGAGAAGGCTGGAGATATAATCTTGAAAGCGAAGACGGTCCTCTTTCCATAAACGGAATAGTTTATAATGAGATGAAGGGCGCTCTTGGTAATATATCCTCTGCTGCAGCTGAGAATGTAAACGATGCTCTATTCCCGAACAGCATATTGTCCAACAATTCAGGCGGAGTACCAGACAAAATAAGCTCTCTAACATATGAGCAGCTCATTAATACACATAAGAAATACTACCATCCATCAAATTCATTGATGGTGCTATACGGCAATGTGGATTATACCAAATTCTTAAAGCTGATAAACGATAACTACCTTAGCCACTATGACAAAAAGGACATAGTGATAGATGACGGTAAAACTGCACCATTTGCGCAAAAGGTAGAAAAGACCTTCAAATTTCCCGTAGCTGCTAATTCGAATACAAAGAACTCAGCGCAGATTGATTATGCATTTGCCCTGAAGGATGTGTCTGAAGAAGATATTATAGGACTTTCTATTCTTGCTGAGGTCCTAAATCAAGAGTCATCTCCTCTGAAACAAGCCTTCTCCAAAAAACAAATAGGCGGTAACCTGTCAGTCAGCTTCAATAATGCCATTCCTCAGGCAGTCCTGACCTTTACTGTGCAAAATGCAGATGAACAAAAGGCACTGGAATTCAAGGCCTTGGTTGACGACTGCATTAGTGCCATGGTGAAAGATGGATATGATAAGGAGTCCGTCAATGCAATAATTTCTGCAACTCTCCTAAGTAATTCAAACTTTACAGAAATGAGCAATCTGGGCATAAATCTTGCAACATCTGTAAGCCTCATGTGGGCTAATTACAACAGTATTAATTACTTAAGTAATGTACTTACCAATATTAAAAGTATATCTCAGAAGGTGGACAAAAAATACATGGAAGATTTGACTTCCATGTATATCCAAAATAATAATCACGCTGCCCTGGTTACTACAATACCTGAAGCAGGTCTTGCGGAAAAGCAGGCAGCGCAGCAGGAGAAAGCTCTGGCTGAAATGAAGGCTTCACTGGATAAGCAAGATATACAAAAAATGATCAGCGATACAAATAGCTTTAATGAATGGAACAAAAAATCAGAGGGTGAAGCAGAACTGTCTGTAATAAAGGAGCTCCAGGCTGTAAATGTCTCAGATCTGCCGGTTGAGGTCAAGGATTATAACATTA
>JAEYRF010000201.1 GCA_023409615.1 Bacillota bacterium
CTTTTGCGGAGAAGAACTGTAACCAATTATCGGCTTAATACCAAATCGTTCTATATCTTCCACCCATTGTTCAACCAGGTGTTGATAAGGACAGACAATAACAGCGGCCACTTTATTCTGCACAGCATCACAAAGTCGAGCTAATGCCCCGAGACCTGTGAATGTCTTGCCTGTACCTGTTGCCATATCGAAAATTCCTCTGAAGCCATTACGTTCCCATTCATCTATTGCTTCGACTTGATAGGAATGAAGTGTTACGTTTGCGGGAATAACTGCACCACACCTCTTTTGCTCCTGAAAGATAGAATACTCCGCCTCTTCTTCCTCGACAAAGCTCTCATATTGTTCGATACTCTCTCGTTTATATCGCCGAATAATTTCATCTGTCAGTTCAGGAAATTCCAATACTGTAATGTTGGGCTCATGATTGTTCCATATTGCAGAAAAGGCGGCTTGCTTATCTTCTACACGCTCCCGCTGCTCTTCGCTTTTCCATGAACAGAATACATCTATGGACTCATAGTTAAGCGATACTGCGGTCAATGATTCATTCATCGACCCAGAAAAGGCAACAGTATTTCCTTCATTATCAGAAATCAGTCCCATTTTTTCATGATACATGCCAATGCTGTTGTTTTTTTCAGTGAAAGCAATCTTAATGTCCAAAATACCATCTGCAATCAAGTTGGCGAGCTGATTTAGACGTTTTTGCTCGAAGAGCGTTTTAGGTTCAGTCAACTCACGCAAGAGTGCTTTGCGGAGTATCATCTCACGGAATTCATAACCTGTGCGAATAGCCTCAATATCTTCATCAGAAAGTTTAGGAGATGCCACAATTTGAATCGTACCACTCTTGTTAGCAAGCTCTGCAATCCCAGTTGAAATCTTGCTTAGAATAGTTGACGAGAAGAAGCCAACCGCTCTTTTATAAGAAGTGGCGCGACTCAGCAATGGAATATAAAAGCCCGTGGGTATCTTATCTGTTGATGTGCGGTATGATTGCTTAATTTCCACCTCTTGTAAGCTCATTGCTGTTCCTTTCTCACGAGTTCTCGTGTATATATTCCAAAGCTTTGTCAAGCTTTTCAAATTCTTCCTCATCATTGAAATAACCAACACTGAAGCGGACTGTTCCTGCGGGGAATGTTCCTAAAAATCGGTGAGCGTTTGGAGCACAATGCAGACCCGTCCGTACAGCAATATCACGTTCACTGAGTATTTGCCCGATATTATCGCTGCCGAATCCATCAAACACGGCTGAAACAACTCCAATACTATTATTCAGCTCTTTGGGGACTAATATTTTTATGTTTCTATACTTCCTGAGCAATGTAATGAGGCGTTGATGATTGGATTGCTCTACTTTATAAACATCATTGATGCTTTTTGTTTTTATCCAATGCAAAGCAGCATTCAATCCAGCAATTGCTTGAATGTTTAAACTACCCGGCTCATAACGGTCAGGTAGTTCCTCTGGCATCAAAGGATTAGCTGAATCAGTACCGGTGCCACCATAAATAAGGGGCTCGGGTCTTGCATTAGTATTGCAGATAAACCCTCCCAAGCCCAGAGGACCATATAACGTTTTATGAGCGGCAAACACAGCATAGTCAATATTTTCAGTGCTAAGGTCGGTGTCAATCAGCCCCATTGTTTGGCACATATCAACCACATTGGTTGCACCATATGGTTTTGACATTTCACAAATCTCGGCGATTGGAGCAATTACACCACAGACGTTGCTTGCATGGCTGATAATAACCAAACTTGGCTTAACTTCGGAAAACTGGTATTTGATTTTTTCGAGGTCATATGTAAAAGTCGTCCTATCAAACGCAAGAGTCAACACATTCAAATTGAATATCTGCGCAGTATGATTGATGACTCTCGCCACGGCATTATGTTCGAATGGTGATACATATATGTTCAGGTTGCCCTTGCGGATAACGCTACGCAGGATGAGGTTCAAGGCTTCGGTGGCAGATGGAGTGAACACTACCACCTTGTTTGGACAATGATTAAGGTCAAGTAGCAACTTTCGTGTTTCTGAAACCAAAGCTGATGCCTTTGCTGCTAATTTGTGCTGACCACGCCCGACATTTACGCCACACTCGCGGTAGAAGCTGTCCATAAACCGATAGACCTCTTCTGGCTTTGGAAAAGTCGTTGCAGCATTATCAAAATAAGTCGTTTTATTCATAATGTTCACCTCCTATCAGCACAGTTTTTCAAGTAGTTCAATCAGTACCTGGCGTTTTTCTTGTTCAGTAATAGATTGCCCATATTCGTCAAGGTGGGAAGTCATTTCGTTTAGCAACAGTTTCGCACGGTCGCTGTACTCCGTCTTGTCAAAGCGTTTCGGGATTTTTTCCCCATTGGCATCGGTGAATATAATCTCATATGAGGCAGGTCTCATGGACTCATAATCATGGCGGTTGTTATATTCTTCTATTGCTTGCTTGAAGGTTTTTAAATCACGAAGAAAAGTATCTACAGTGTCATTGTTCCAGTCATCAATTCGCAGGAATGTGATTGCCTTTGCCAACCTCTGAACAAAAGAACTTTCATCGTTAGTGATATGAGCCATCAATTCAAGGATTTTACTCTCATTGCCTGAGAAAAGGTATTGTCGCGTCCTTTCGTTAAGAGTTCCATACCAGTCTTTTATAATCGACGTTAGACTTCCTTTTGGCTTACCGGTGCTGAACATAATTTTGACTGAGTTATTTAGCGAAGCTATTAGACCTTTTACAGCATTATCATACTCAGCCTTGGTCTCTTCTATAATGCTAACAACTCCATTGAAATCTTCAACTTCGAATATAACAAAAACTTTATCGAAAAGGAGCTCTCGTGGATTCACATTCAACTGCTTTAAATTGTTGATAAATCTGAGCTTTGCAGTATTTATGTTTTCAGGTGCGCCATTTTCACGATAAGAAACCACAGCTTCCTTAGCAAACTTAGGTAAAGATAAATACCAGCGATTCATGGCAAAAAGCACATATGTGAAGCTATTGTATGCTTTTTCACGCTCAACAACAAATTCTGCGAAGACCTCTTCCAGCCGAGCCATGTAGTGTGCCTTTTCAGCATTCCAATCTTCGAGTATAACAGAATACTCCTGCGGAGACTCATTGATTTCATTCAATAATTCAGGTGTGATTTTGACCTCATTATTACGATAGAGGATAACAAGATTGTTTTTATACATATGAAGCACAAGGGCAATGTAAATAGGTATGATTCCTAACTTTAAGCCAAAGCCATTTTCGTACGAAGTTAAAGTGTCATAAAGGGTCTGAAAGCTGGCCCCGCCTCTTTGAGCTGCATTTACGGTAAAAAACGTACGTATTTCAGCCAGTAAATCACACATATGTTCATCCATTGGTTCCAATTGAATAATAGGGTTGGCATCTATTTGTTCCAGAACCCCCGTTTGAATGAGAGTACTTCTCATAATGGATACATCTTGTCCTGTACCCGAAAGTCCAATATTAGGGGCTAATGAGCTAGCAAGCAGCCCCGTTAAAATCTTGGTACGGCTGTTGAGAGCAACTGTAGGTAGCTCATTTTTATTGACCGATTCGTTGTTGATAATAGGAGTCCTGTGAAAAATCCGCCTGCACATGTCAGACAATAGCCCTGAAAATTGAGCCTTACGTTTTAATATTTTTTCCTCGCCATTGTAATAATAATATGCTCTGCCATTTTCAGGTCGGGTATAACTGTTTATGAAGCTACCAATAACTTCTGATAAATCTTCCACATATATGGCGTATTCATCATTGAGAATTTCATCTTCAGATTCTGCGGCTTTACTTTTAAGGAATGTTACTGATGCATAGTCAAGAGCATCTATGGAAATATCAACCCATTTTTTAGGGAGTACAAATATAATCCGTCCATGAGGTTTTTTGTCTGCAATAATAGATTTGCGCAGCATTTCAATTTCATCTTGGTTTTCAGGGATAATTGCATAAATTACGCCGTCTGCTTTACTATTGGATATTTTCTTATCCCAATCAGACACCGCCCAATAGTCTTTACTATCAAGAAATTTAAAATCAAAATAGCGGACAATATCATTCTCGTCGTTGTATGCGGTTGGGTACATATAGTTGTCAAAGGCAGAATTATTCAGTATTTCAGAGGCCTTCGTATTTGTCAACTGTTTTGATTTATAGGTAGCTATCTCCTCTTGAATATCAACACCGCTGGTTTCTTTGATTTTAAGGTAATTGTTGCTTCGTTTCAGGTAAACTACACATTCTTTGTCAATCAGTTCATTTAATGCGAGGTCAATCTCTTTCGTGGTTTTCACAGAATCACGAAAAGCATCAACAATTACATCTACAATTGGCGAAAGCTTCTCAAATTGTTCAACAAGGTAGATAAGCGCAATGACTTTAATGATTTTAGCATGAAGCGACTTATCCTCAACCCTGCGTAGGACACTCGCCGTCAGCTTATACAACTTGTGGATTTCACTTGTGTATGGCTCTTTACGAAAAAGGGGCTCAAAATAATCATAGATATAGTCGGGTGTTAACAGTGCAAAATTGTTCTTGGCAGACTTTAAAAAGGCTGAAAGAGTAAATTTATCATCAGCCGACAGGAAGGTAAAAAGGGTACGCTCATTCTGTGCAACCTTTTCCGAAAGGCGAGGCAGAATGAAGGTTGAAATAGGATGTAGTGGGTAACATCCCTCAACAGCTGTTGTCACCTCGTCTTGGTTTTGTTTGTCAAGCAAGTTGTTCTTAATAAAGCGCTCTTTAAGGTCATCAAATCGCTTTTGGTTTTCTTTTTTGAAATTACTCCACAGATTCGGTTTCTTGCGGATAACTGCTGTAATTATCTCGTACATCTGTGAGTAATTATTATGTAAGCTTACATGTTTGAACCGCCCCGAAACACCGCGCCAACCATCCACTTTGTCTTTAGGGATATTGCCATCAATATAGTTGGCAATATCCTTATGGCTTATGAGCATCAAGTGCATTTGTCTGTTGCCACTTCGGTTACACTTTTCAGCGAAGTCTTGTAATAATTTTATATCACTGTTGGTAGTTGTGGCGATACTTGATTCAAGATATTTACTGAATTCATCGTATATCACATAAACACCGCAATAGCCTTTGTCTTTGAGCTTGAGGGTGACGTTCTCGTATAATTCTGCAATATCAAAACCGAGGAACGGATTAAAAGTGCTGCCAGAGGTAAGTGTTGGGTATAACCGCACAAATTCCTCATAAGCACTCACATCATATTCGTTGAGGGCAAGGATAAAGTCAGTTGCTGGCTTACTAAGGGAATTAGTTAGATTTGTATATGTATCATGATATTTTTCCCGCCAGTTTTTAATTTGATTGACCGCTGCCTTGAAATGGGTTTCGGGCATCAGGTCAGAGAAGCCTTCTTCACTGAGAGTTTGCTGTAATGCACTAAGAAAAGACTGTGTGAGACTTGTACTGCTTCCGCGAACAACGATAGGCAAAATCTTTTGATTGCTGCCAATATATTCTTTTGTAAACTTATACAGGTCGGGATTATGGGCTTTCATTTTATCAAGGAGCGCACCGAATAAAGCTTTGTCAATGTCCTTACCTTTTTTAAACAGCATCGACATCAAGACCAGAACAATATGCGATTTGCCTCTGCCATACGCTCCAATGAGAATTCTTGCGCGACTTGTGGAGGATGGCGCTGTGGACAGCATCACATCCTCAATAACGTCTAATGATGACATGGTAGGGATAAACCCCTGAACCTTATCATTGTTGTTTAGGTCGTAGGCGATATTGACAGAGGTTTGAAACCCCTTAACTATTTCAATTAGTTCATTCATATACTTAGCTCCTTGCAAATGATTATCCGTTGATTACTCTGTAATATTCTCGTATGCAATCATAAAAACCCCAGTTGGTTTTTATATTAATAACATCCAACCCTGCGGTTCTGTTGACCTTTACATAACCTAAAAGTTCAATCTTATAGAGCAGGGCTGTAAGACTGATAATGTCGAGATTAAAGGTCTTTCCAGCATTGCCGTTGTCATTCTGGATGGACGAAATACGTATTTCTCGTTCACCCTGCGCTTGGTCGATGATGACTGAAAGTAAAATCAGAGGGTGAAGAATATCCCTTTTTGGTGCACTTTTGCGATATAATTTGAGCCTACTTCCGTTTTTCTCTTGCCCTACAATATCTATCAGTCCAAGTTCACCAAGCGGACAGTCTATGTTGCTTTCAGGATTGACCTTTTCAGGGTTTGCCTTCATACGGGACACATAGGTATTAATGATGCAATTAAAATCGTCCTCAAGGGTACGAACAGGCTTTTCGCCCTCATTGCTATTGCGCAGAAATTTGCTAATCTGTACGAGAAAATCATCCCGTGTAAATTCGTTCACCTTGAATTGATTAAAAAAGTACCACCACGCTGTTGCTTCGGTTTCAGCTATAGGATATTGCTTATCATTTGCTTTAACAAGCCAATAGTGAAGCAGCCACAGTGTCCCTGTTTCTTCGAAGTATGGGTCGTTATCATGGATTATGCGCCCAAGTTCTGTTGAATGCTGAACACGCTGTCCCACATTTGGCTCTTCGGTCAAACCAACTGCCACCATCCAGTAACGCAATGCCTTTACCATATTCGCGCCAATACCAAGAACATCCATCGGGTTATTGTCACGACTTACAAACACATCAGGAGTCGCAAGGACGTTTCTCATTCCCTTGCCTAGCCAACCTTTTCTTATAAAAAATGTATCATGAGCTCTAAATTTCATTTATTTATCCTTCGTCCTTAAATATTTTTCCATTAGGCAGCCGCCTTCAAGATATTTTGCAGTTAAACACATTTTGCATTTATGACAATAGGCCGTATCCTTTTTATATCTTGGGTATTCTCTTATATGGTAGACCCCGCCAACAATAGAGATTGCCCCATAACGGCAGAGGGATTCGCATTTCATACAACGTCTGCAAGCGTTGTATTTCTTGATTTGGTAGCCTACCATGCGCTGTAAATCATCGTGCTTCGCAACATTCATGGTCTTGACTTTGACTGAATACTCATAGCCTGCTTGGGCGAATGGCTGAATGGATAGTATCGGTGTGTTTGTTTTCAAGTCCACAACAATAGTTTCGTTGATGAGTTTGCGTCCGAGTTCTGGAGCAATTCGTCCAAACGGGATAAACAGTTCGATGAAGCTGTCGTCAATCGGCTTGTTAAGCTGATAGACTTTGGCATTGTCCTCAGCGGTGCAGTTTGTATAACGTATTTTTACGTCCCGCGCTGCTTCTAACCCATTGCCGCCTTGCCTAGCTTTCCATTTGCCACTGTTTATATATTCCTCTGGGTCAGGCTTGCCAATTCGCTTTGCAAAACCAACGAGGAAGCTGTGCCACTTCTCATACTGCTCTGGCATATATATCTGCGAAAGCACCTGAGCCCGTTCGTTGTTGTTCGGGCAGCACCAACATCCTACACGGTCATATCCTAAGCGGTAGGCGTCGTTAAAATCCACTTCCTCACTAAAAAGATACAACCAAATATCAATATCTTTCCAAAGAAAGATGGGTGAAGCCACCTTTTGTTTTTGTATTTTAACCGATTCAGCGTTGTCTTCAACACGGTTATACTTACTTCGGCTGACAGACTCACACTTGCGTATTCCATAAAAGGTGAGAATACTCTTGTCACGATACATGCTGTTCAAGGTACGGGTAATCGGACCTGTCTTGAACATCGAACAGCACCATCTAAGCATCCGTGCAGGAGGGCCGATGTCCTCGCATACCTTGTAGAATTCCTGCTCGCGGTTGATTGCAATCTTAAAAATAGCTTTCGGATTTGCCTTACGATATCGCTCGGTGTATTCTTCAGTATTTGGAAACTCCAGTGTCGTGTTACCGAAGATATGTACTAAAGCTGGGTCGCCTAAAGCTTTGATTGTCAAATCGGCGGTAACGGCCGAGTCCTTCCCGCCAGAAAAAGAGATGACTATGCGCTCGCGAGGATAACCTGCCGCCGTTTGCTTGATAAAGGTAAAAGCTTCATCAATAATGTACCTTAAACGCACCTTATTCAACTCTATGAATTTTGCGATGGTGGAATTGAAAAATTCATAATTATTTTTACTTTTATATAATCCAAGCTGTTCTCTAATGTCTTTAGGCGATAGCTTCTTATAAGTCTTGATGGTAATGGCAATTGGTTTACCGTCTATGTAAAATCGGTTGTTTGAAGCCCATACACTCTCTTTTATGTAAGCAAGAGGTTTGCCATGAATGATTTCAAGCAACAGCCGTTCCTCGGGAAAAACAGGACGCAAATCAGCGCATAAATAAGAAGTTGTCTGCTTACATGATGGACATATGTTTTTATCTATGTCACTCGAATATTTGATAATGGGGGTCTTGCAGTTTGCACACCAGTAGATTTCGAGCGGAATATCTTTTTCTTTGACTGAACTACTTGACGCAAGTTCATTATTTTGAGCTTCTTTGCCTAACAACTCGTTCTGCATGCCTGACACCCCCCACTTTAAGCATTATACCACGTTGCCTGTCCAAAATATTGTACAGTATCATTTTAAGAATCAATCATTGTCAATGACATCCATAATGTCGCCAATATTGCACCCCAGAGCTTTGCAGATACGGGCAAGAACATCGGTTGTCACATTATCCCCCCGGTTGAGTTTGTTGACGGTATAGGTGCTGATACCCGCAGCGCTCACCAGGTCTTTCTTTTTCATATCCTTGTCGATAAGAAGTATCCACAGCTTTTTATAGCTAATCGACATATACGCTCGCTCCTAACTAAAAATTATGCAGTCAGAATCACTATTGGAAATATTCTACCATTAAACGACAAGAATCTCAACAAAAAACAGAGCGATGGCAATATATTTTATTGCGCATGAGTTGGATAAACGCGGAATCAGTTGGTT
>JAEYRF010000207.1 GCA_023409615.1 Bacillota bacterium
GATTGGCACAAATGTCTTCTCCCTGGTATCCCTTCTTACAAGCACGACCTGACCTTTTTCAATATCTTTCGGCCCAATCTCAAGCCGAACCGGGACACCCTTCATCTCATATTCGCTGAATTTCCACCCCGGTGACTTATCGCTGTCGTCCATCTTCACTCTTACAGAAGCTGACAGCCTGCTGCAAATCTCGGAGGCTTTCTCAAGAACACCTTCCTTATGCTGGGATACCGGGATTACCACAACCTGAACAGGCGCCACTCTCGGCGGCAGTACCAGTCCGCTGTCATCGCCATGAACCATAATGATAGCGCCCATAATACGTGTGGACATGCCCCATGAAGTCTGGTGTACATACTGAAGCTGGTTATTGCTGTCTGTATACTGAATGTCAAAAGCTTTGGCAAATCCATCCCCGAAGTTATGCGATGTTCCGGATTGCAATGCAATTCCGTTATGCATAAGCGCTTCGATAGTATAGGTTGATTCAGCTCCGGCAAATTTCTCCTTCTCCGTTTTCTGTCCTTTAATTACAGGGATGGCCAATACATTCTCACAGAATTCCGCATAGACATTGAGCATCCTGATCGTTTCTTCCTGTGCATCCTCTGCGGTGGCGTGCGCTGTGTGCCCTTCCTGCCACAGGAACTCTAGAGTCCTGAGGAACGGGCGGGTGGTCTTCTCCCACCTGACAACAGAACACCATTGATTGTAAAGTTTCGGCAGATCCCTGTATGAGTGGATAATGTTGGCATAGTGATCGCAAAACAGCGTTTCAGAAGTCGGCCTCACACAAAGTTTCTCGGCCAGTTTCTCGCTGCCGCCGTGTGTCACCCATGCCACCTCCGGAGCAAAACCCTCAACATGGTCCTTTTCCTTCTGCAGTAGTCCTTCGGGAATGAACATCGGCATGTAAACATTTTCATGTCCGGTCTTTCTAAACCTTTCATTCAGCCCGCTCTGGATATTTTCCCAGATCGCGTACCCATAAGGCCTAATGATCATGCAGCCTCTAACACTGGAGTAATCCACCAGGTCAGACTTTTTTATCACATCGGTATACCATTGTGTAAAGTCCTTCTCCATCGAGGTAATTTCTTCAACAAATTTTTTATCCTGTGCCATACACACACTTCCTTTCAATTTTATCCTAATAATAATACAAATCGCCGATTATCATGTGTCCCCGTTTTGCAGACGTCAGAAGCAAGGAATGGATTTTTGCATCCGCCGGCTGCCGCAGCAGTCCGTCGCTTATCACATCTGCAAAAAATAAAACCGTCCCTGAATACATATACAGGGACGGATAAACTCCGCGGTACCACCCAATTTGGATACCCCAACTCATAAAGCTTATATCGCAGCTGACACGGCTACCTCATCGGCAGCATCTCGGGGGTGGGAAGAAAGGTTTTGCCCTTTCGCAGTCCCGTCATCGACGTTTCCTTTATTGTGAAACAGTATAATACAATCACCAATTGCTGTCAAGCCGCTTCTATTTTGTAATTTCACTGCTTCGCTATTTTGTAATTTCACCGTTCAGATCCCAAAGATCGGTCCAATCCTTAGCGCCGTCCCAGAGAAATACTTGTCCCTTGATGAGGCGGCAATTCTTGTCGACCTTCTCAAGCTCCTTCATTTCTGCATCTGTAAGAAGATCCTCAATTACGCAGCGAAGATTGCTCGCGTACTCATTGCGATAAATGGAGAATGGTATTGGAGTCTGCCCGCGCTGGACAGCCCACTTGATGCAGATAACTGCCGGATGTACATTGTGAGCTTTTGCAATTTTCACAACAGTCGGATCTTCAATATCAACAACATCATCAGGTGTTTTATCTCTGTCAGGACGTGTAGGAGAACCAATCGGGCAGAAGCCGATGGGCTGTATTCCCACCTCTTTACAATAGTTATAAAGCTCAGGCTGCTGGAAGCATGGGTGCAGTTCCATTTCATTGACTGAAGGCATGATGGTGGCATCACGGACTACCAGTTTCAGCTTTGGTACTGTCATGTTAGAAGTACCGATATGCCTCACAAGCCCTGCTTTGACAAGTTTCTCCATCTGATACCAGGTCTCCATGTATTCTTCATGAATATAAGGCCTTGCATCCTTGTTGTGATAATCCGGCGCCGCACCCTTCGGATGGAAATTCGGGAAAGGCCAGTGGACAAAGTAAAGATCCAGGTAATCCAGCCTCAAATCTTTAAGAGTCTGGGCACAGGAAAGCAGAACATCGCCCTTGCCGTGCTTATCATTCCACAACTTAGAGGTAATAAACAGATCTTCCCTTTTAATGCCGGTCTTCATAATGTCTTCAAATACTTCTCCAATCAAGTGCTCATTACCATAAACAGAAGCACAGTCAAAAAGCCGGAAACCGACTTCGGCGGCACCCTTTACTGCAGACGCAATATCCTCGGCTGTGAATCTGTCAGAGCCGAACGTCCCCATTCCGATTACAGGCATCTTGCTGCCACCGCGAAGCGTTCTCTGCGGGATAAGCTTTGGATCAATTACATCACTTTTATAATCCATGTTTTTTCTCCTTTTTATCATATATTTTCAATTTCAAATTTAGTTCAAAAAATGCGGTTAAATGGCCGAATGAAACATTTCAACGAATATCTCACTCGACTACAACACCTTTTTTAAGAATTATGTTGGCGTACAACGCCTTTTCTCCCGTAGCAACGATAGCGTATGCTTTCTTGGCTCTTTCATAGAAAGCAAAGCGTTCCATGTTCTCAAACTTGTTATTTACCGGCTCGTGTTTCTTAACAATGTCCTTATAAACGTCCCAAATAGGAGTTTCCACCTTATCTCCGGGAACCACTTGCATCAATACGGCAGGAGTCTCAACATACGGATCAAGAGGGAATAATTTCAGTATAGCGTCCAGAATATCAGGAACGCTGTGCCCATCACACCTTACAAGTCTTTGGGCATAAGCTGCTGCCGGGAAATTACCGTCGGATAAGACAATTTCATCTCCGTGCCCCATTTCCATAAGAATTTTCAGAAGTTCAGGGGGAATGATTGCCGGAATTCCTTTTAACATGTCGCATACATCCTTTCAATTTATAATTACCGTAAGCGAATCGCTTACGATTCATTCAGAAAGCTTTTAACGCTTCACTGTTTGCAGCCGTAGATATACTCATCAATACAATTGACTACTCTGTCCTTTATCAGGCTCTCCGGATTATTATCCAGCTGCCCGTTTCTCACTTTGGTGTATTGTATTGGCATGTACTGGCTTAATAGTGTAAGTGGGATTTTTACAGTATTCAGATTACGAATCATTGCAGCGACCGCTTCCTTCACCTCAGGAACAGGCAAGTAATATCTGCACCTGTCAGAGAAGCTATACTTCCTGGCCAGCCTCAACTTATCCTCATTGCCGTGATAATGCTTTTTCCAGTTATCAGGGCTTTTCAGCATTGTATCCTCAAGCACGTCAATAAAACCGGAAGGCCTTATATCATCTGCATTTGCGAATAGTTCATTTTCTATCATCGCCATTGCAAATAGCGCCTCTCTCAATGCAAATGTCAATGCAGGTCCCACCTTAAGAATTGCTATTCCATCCTCAACCATTTCTCTAAAAGCTTTCGGTGTTTGATAATCTGTCGAATGGCCTTCAAATATAAGGCTGGAGTATTTCCTGAGTGAATTGCATAGCTCGCTGGCCGCCTGTCTGTTGTATTCATGAATGCTCTCATCTCCAAACTCGACTCCAGGCTGCACAACAACTGCAATCACATTCTCCCATGCAGTTTCCAACCGGCGCCTGCCAAACGCTTCTTTGAAAATTCCGACGGTTTCTTCAAAATCACTTGTCCTCGTAACCTGTACCCCGTCCTCTTCCTCCTGGCTGCCTCCCGGAATCGGTACCTCACTTCCGATAACATACACCGGGTGAAGCGCGTCCGGATCGATTGCCTTTAGTTTCACATAAGCCGCTTCAGCGACCTCTGCCAGTAAAGCGCCTCTTTCTGCAATAACCATCGTATCAAGCTTTTCGTTCAGGTTATCATCTCCAAGATGCATACTGGTATCGATATGAATCTTTGTAAAGCCGGCCAGCACAAACTGACGAATCAGCTCCTTAGATTCCTCCATTGCCCTGGCTGCCGGCAGACCTTTCCATGTGAGCGGGCCAAGATGGTCGCCTCCAAGTATGATCTTATCCTTCGGAAAACCTGTTTTATCGGCAAGCGAATAGACAAAATCCCTGTAATCAGCCGGTTTCATTCCGGTATATCCACCATATTGGTTGACCTGATTTGCAGTTGCTTCAATTAGCACCACATCATTGTCCTTCATCGCTCTTTCCATGACCGCTTCAATGACAAGATCACTTGCGGTGCATGCTGAGTAAATACCCACCGGAACACCATTTTTCTGTTGTATTACTATGTTTCTCATCGGATGCAGCTTTTGCATACCTCTCCACCTTCTTTTTATATATTTAGCAGTCAGTCACTCATTAATCAACAAAATTTTACCCTTTACCATACCGGGTGTATTATACATATTAAATGCTTCTGCAGCCTTTGACATGGGAAGCTTTTTAAAGATCAGGCTCTCATCGAACTTTAACGCACCTGTTGAAAAATAATATGCTGTGTCCTTCCACTCACTTCCGGGGAAAGGAGCACTATAGGACATCCACGAGCCAGTCAGCTTGAATTCCTTTCTGTTAATGTTTTCGAAAAGTCTCGGCGTAAAGGTAATGTCCCTCGTAGGCGTACCAATAAAGCATACGCTTGATTTGTTTCCTGCAAGTTCAAATGCCAGCTTTTCAGTGATATCTACACCTGCAGTTTCATATACAAAACCAAATCCATTTCCATCGGTAAGCTCCATCGCTTTTTCTTTAAATCCCTGATCGAGGGTGTTGATTGTAACGTCTGCCCCCAGCTTTTTGGCAAGAGCAAGTCTGTCATTGTCAATATCAAATACAAAGACCCTCCTCGCACCGAATATCCTTGCCCATTGCGCTGTGAAAAGGCCTATCGTTCCGCCGCCAAGGATGGCAACATCCTTTCCGCCACGGTAGTCGGCACACCATAGGCCATGAAGAGCTACCGTAGATGGTTCAAAAAAAGCGCCTTGTTCAAAGCTCACATTGTTGTCAAACTTCACAGCATTTCTTTCAGGAACTTTCACATATTCTGCAAAGCTGCCCTGTTCTCTTGAACCGATGAAACTATAAAACTTGCACAATGCATAATTCCCCTTCTGACAATCATCACACTCCATGCATGGTAGAAGCGGAGCGCCTGAAACCCTGTCACCGGGTTTTAATGTCGTTACACCTTCTCCAATCTCAACAACCTCTCCTGAGAATTCATGACCTAAAACAATGGGGAAATAGTGTGCCGTGCCGGAATTGACCCTCGGAATATCAGAGCCGCAAATACCGGTCGCCTTTACTTTTACCAGTACCTCACCGGCCCCTGCTACGGGGTTTGGATAATCCTCGTATCTAAGATCACCTTTTGCATGTAAAACAGCTGCTTTCATTTACTATCACACCTCTCATTTCTATATAGTCCCTGCAAAAAAACCTGATTCGCTCAAATTTCACTGATCTTTTGCATTGTACCTTTCAGTTTTTCGTAAATCTCAAGATAAATATCATAGTATTTCATATAAGTTTTATGAGCTTCCATATCCGGTTGATGAACCCTTCCTACCTGGATTGTTCGCGTAACTGCCTCATCAAAGTCTTTATACTCTCCCGTCCCGACTCCGGCAAGTATCGCAGCACCTAATGTTGTGGCGGTATCAGATGCAGGCACGCAAATAGTTGTACCGGTGACATCCGCCTTGATCTGAGTCCAAAGCCTGCTGTTAGCAGCACCTCCCATAGCATTTAGAATGTCCGACGAGACTCCGCTCTCCTGCGCTGTCATCATATTATGATAAAGCGCGTAGGCGCACCCCTCCATTACGGAACGAATCATGTGAGCTCTGGTTTTGTTATAGCCCAGTCCAAAGAAAACACCTTTTGCATTTCTATCCCATATAGGAGATCTTTCACCTGCCATATAGGGAAGGAATATCAAGCCTTCGGACCCTTGCGGAATAGCCGCCGCCTCTTCATCCATTATTTTAAAGGCGTTGATTCCCGTAAGTTTTTCCTGGGCTTCCTCACTGGCGCCCAGTTGTTCCTTAAACCATTTAATACTGCCTCCGCCTCCAACAGTACCTCCTTGCAGGAGCCACAGATCCGGCACAACATGAGAACTCAAAATCAGCTTTGGGTGAGACAATGCTTCGTTAACGCAAATGCTCATACCGCCGGCCTGTCCCCCCTGCTCCTGTGTTTGTCCGGCTCTGAATACACCGGCACCAAGGGTACCGCATGCGGCATCAAGACCTCCTGCCACGACTGGAGTTCCGGGCTTTAATCCTGTCAATCTGGCAGCCTCGCTTGTTACCTCGCCGATTACATGGTGGGATGGAAAGATATCAGCAAGCTTGTCTCTGGAAATGTCCAGCTTATCGCACAGATTGTCATCATACGTTCCCTTCTCCATATTGAACATGTGAAGTCCGTATCCCTGGGATATATCCTGCGTCATGGCCCCTGTCAGCCGGAATGCTATATAACTATTGCTCTGCAAGAACTTGTAAGTATTATTGTAGATCTCCGGTTTGTTCTCCTTAAACCATAATATCTTGGGAGTTGAATAGGTCGGCTCCAAAGCATTGCCGCTAATGCTGAATATCTGGTCAAATCCGATTCTTTCAGTAACCTTTTTGCAAATATCAGAAGCCCTTGTATCCATCCATATCGGGGTATTATGCAGCACGTTACCCTCTTTGTCCACCGGTATTGCCGACCAGCTCTGACCATCCAGTCCTATCCCGGCGATTCGATTCACATCGATAACATTTTTCTGTAGAATTTCTCTGATGGCCAGACATACCCCGTCCCACCATTCCAGCGGGTTTTGTTCAACATGGCCCGGAGCAGGATAATAAACCTGATAGGGGCTCGCCGCCTGCGCCAGCACTTTACCGTCCAAGTCGAATACAGCAGCCTTGCACGCGGATGTCCCGATATCAATTCCCAATAAAAGCTTCTCCATACACAACCTCCAATAAACCTTCATTTAAAATCCAAGTCAACCATATGTATATCATTTCACATTAATTCTCTGATTACAAGCTAAACGTTTCGCTCAAACCAAAAATAATGTCCTCCGGATAAAGCCTCCGGAAATTAAAACGTCAATTCCTGAACTGACTTATTAATCTGCAGTTCCGTCTTCAGCCTTAGCATTGAAGGATAGTTGCTCATATCTCCTTTCAATCTCTTCAAAAGCAATTGAGCCGCAACCTCGCCAATTTGCTCCATTGGCTGTACAATTATCGATAGTGCAGGTTTCACTATTTTCGCCATATGAAGGTTGTCAAACCCGATAATGGACAACTCTTCCGGTATTTTCACATCTCTGTCATTAATCGCCATGATTGCGCCGATCGTCATTTCATAATTCGTGACAAAAACAGCACTCGGGGGTGTTTTCAGGCCTAACAGTTCATTTAGCAGTCTGTATCCGCTGTCACTTTCATAATCACCTTTCTTAATAAGGTTTTCCTCTATTCTCATCTTGTAATCTTCGTGTACTCTTATATAGCCTTTCAGTCTCTCTTCCGCAGTAAAGATATTATCCGGTCCGCATATGATTCCAATTCTTTTATGTCCATTGACAATAAGATGTTCGACAGCATCATAAGCTGCGTTCATGTTATCTGCCAGCACCGTGTCACAGACTACTCCGGGAAGCGCCCTATCGATAAGCACGACCGGCACGTTCTCATCCAGAAGCTTCTGCACACTGCGCCCATTGCTCCCTTGCGGAATCGTAATAATCCCGTCAACCTGTTTGTTCACCAAAAAATTGAACTTTTCTTTTTCCAGCCGGTCACTTTTTTTATAATCACAGATAATTGTGCTATATCCGTTTTGTATCAGAACATTCTCAATATTAGAAACAATGGTAGTAAAAAAGATATTTTTAAAATCGGGTATGAGAACGCCTATTGTCATTGTTTTATTAGTCTTCAGACCTCTGGCGATCTCATTAACTTTAAAATTCAACTTCTTAATTGCATTCTCAATCAGTACCTTGTTCTGATCGAGAACATTACCGCCATTGATATACTTTGATATGGTTGCAATAGATAAACCCGTGTGTTTTGCTACATCCTTTATTGTTGCCGCTATTTTAATCACCGCCATCGCGTAACGTTTAGCTCCGTAACTAATCATAGCAGAAAAGGGCTTGCTCTGTCAATACAAACTACTGTTTCTTGCATCCGGCATCTTGCATCTTGTATCCGGCATCCGCCCCTTTCGTTTTGACAAGAGCCCTGCACGGTTATATAATTCAATTGTATTTATGAAAATATAAAACAGTGAAGAAAGTGGTGGCCGGTATGAAGGTAGGCATTGGGCAGGACAGCCATAGGTTTGATTTTGATGATCAGGAGAAGCAGCTCGTACTCGGTGGAATTATCTTTGAAGGAGAGCCGCCTTTGCAAGGGAACAGTGACGCTGATGTCATACTTCACTCCATCACAAACGCTATCTCAGGAGTCACTTGTGTAAATATATTGGGTAAAATCAGCGACGAACTGTGTCTGGAGCAGGGAATCAAGGACAGCGGCGTGTATCTGAATGAAGCCTTGAAGTATCTTGGCGATTACCGCATCATCCACCTCTCCCTATCTATTGAATGTGCAAAGCCGAAGATAACTCCAAAGATCGCTGATATCAGAAAAAATCTTTCAATGTTGCTAAGTATTCCGGAGAATTGTATCGGCATCACCGCCACAACAGGTGAAGGCCTCACCGCATTCGGGCAAGGCCTTGGTATTCAGGTTCTCAGTATCGTTACTGTTATATAGATACTTTCTTTAGCGGCAGTATTTTTTAGCCGAGCCTTATCCTCTGAACAGCATCTTCTCTTTCTTGAAGAGTGATGCAGCAAGCCACAATGTCAGTATTACGAAAATAATCGATGACACAAGGGCAATCATGAGATTGCCGTAGTCAATCACACCACCGAGTATCATTTTAAAAGCAGCGATCGTATTGAGCACAGGCACCGCGAACATTGCAGACGACAGATCACTTGGCTGCAAGAACATGGTAGCATATCCGGGAACCATTGCGCCCATCATCAGGAAGGACAAGTAAGTCTGTGCTTCTTTATACGATTTTGCAAATGTACTGATGGCAATCTGGATTCCGGAGAAGGTCATTCCCAGAGCAATCGTAATCAATATTGCCAGGGCAAATGCCAGCGGCTGTATCTCGAAGCCGGTTATCTGAGCATCCACACCCATAGTCAGTGAATTGGGATTGACCATATATCCCAATACCAAACCCAGTAGTATCGCAATCACACTCACAAAGGAGAAAAGCGTAACAGTCAGATATTTTCCCACAAGCAGCGAACCGCGGTCCGGCAAGGTGGTCAGTAAGGGTTCAAATGTATTACGTTCCTTCTCTCCCGCAACCAAGTCCGTTGCAGCAGGGATCCCACCAACTGATACCAGCATTCCGATTAAAAGCGGCAGCATCATCTGCATCATCATATTGCTGCCCTTCTGATTAGGTGCCACATTACTGCGTTCAATAACAACAGGATGCAAAATATCCTCACTAAGTCCGAGTGCTTTCATTCTTTCACTGACCAAAGCATTCTCAAACTCATTGATCGCATTGGATACTATCTCCACACCCGATTGCGATTTTGTTTTTGATTCATCGTATTGCAATGTGATCTTGAAAGGAATCCCCTGTTCCATCTTCTCTTTATATCCGTCCTCAAGATCGATGATGCATCTGATCTTATCATTCATCAGATCTTCGGCAGGATCATCCGACTCAACCAGCCTCATATTCGGATTGACACTTAATATCCTGTCCTGTATCAGCTTCCTCACATCCGGAGTATCCGATGACTGCGATAATGCTATAACTACATTTTCATTGATATCCTTCTCAAATTTCTGAATTCCTCCGCCCATCACAATGTTGATCAGCGGGATTAACAGCATGGGTAAAAGTATACTGGTGATGATCGTTCTTTTATCACGCCCCAGGTCCCTTACTTCCTTTTTAAAAACTATCCAGATATGCTTCAGTTTCATTTTACACCTGCCAGTCTGATGAAAATTTCTTCAAGATCATCATTCATGTACTTTTCCTTTAGACCTTCCACTGTGCCGGTCTCAACAAGTTTTCCCTTATGAATCATAGCGATCCGGTCGCACAGCTTATCGACTTCTTTCATCGTATGGCTGGAAAAGATTATCGTCTTTCCCTCTGCCCTGCAAGTCATAATAAAATCCTGCACTTCTCTGGCAGCGCTCACATCCAAGCCGGAGGTAGGCTCATCAAAAAGCATAATGTCAGGGTTATGTATGATTGATCTGGCGAAAGCTACCTTTTGCTTCATACC
>JAEYRF010000028.1 GCA_023409615.1 Bacillota bacterium
TGATTTGGATACTTAGCTATTTTGTATCCTTTCGACATGCTTTATTCAACGCCATGGCTATCTAAAGAGAAAGCAACGATGACCGATCAGAAAACAAATTCACCTCTTCCCTCGGCGTTAAGAAGGGGCAGCAACAACCACTTCGGCAATCGTTGGGTCTAAGTTTACAATTACCATTAAACAAAAGCCAGTTAAAAAAAACTCCCCACTGCCTTAAGGCAACGGGGGTTTCTCTATGCAGTTTTATAAAAAACTTGCTCAAGCAAATCACCGCCACCCAGCCACGCCTCTCTGGCGTTTCACGCTTCGTTCGGCGGCCTGCCTCGAAAACGCGAGGGCGGGAAAACGCGTCACCGGCGCGTTTTCTTTTCCGCCCGTTCAAGTCCCTTATTCACATGCGCCAAGCAAGAGGGCATCCCGTTGGGATGCCCTCTTGCTTGGCGGAGAAGGCTCACTGTCTGTTTCACCTCTATTTTCAGCTCTCATACATATTGTGCCACGGAAACCGCCAAAAGGCTTGGAACTTCCAAGAGCAAAGGCTATTTTAGCAAATCAGCAAAATATTCAGGTGTGGGGTGAATAAACCCTAACTAGTATTATGCCTTACTGGAGAGGTATAACTGTAATAAACACAACTACGGAGCCTCACCGCCCTCGTTTTTATGTGATACATTTCGCTGAATTGACTTGCTACTACCCGGCTTTAGCGTGATATAAATATATGCCGAAAGGTAAAAAACAACTACTGCGAGAAAGCAAGCACATGAAAACGACGGAACAGCGCAAGGCCGAATTCAAAACACTGATGACCGAGAGAATTATAGCCGGGTGTGGAAAAGGAATCGGAAGTGGTCTGGTGCGGCAAGACAAGCAGCGCCTTGGAGCTAAAGGTCGACGAAGCCGAGGGCATCCCGAATAGCCGCATCTTCATAAATAGTAGGCTTGCGAGCCGTGGGGGTTACAGCAGCACCAAACGCGCTGAAATTACCGGCCATGCAGGCCTTGCGTATCTATGTGATAGCAGATAAAAAGTACATATAGATTCTGCTTTTTTGCAAACTTCTACGTGCGCAGGCACGTTTTGAGCTTGAGATTCATATCCATAAACATACCGAGCATTGTTGACACATTGTGCAATGTTACTTATAATAATCATAATGCTAACAGGAGGTGCAAGATGAGCACAACGCAAGCTGAATACCAGCAAACCTTTAAGGCACTATACTACGACCTCTATTCAAATGGCAACAGTAGTCGAGCCGAGCGCATCGTATCAGATGTAACAAAATTGCTTTTATGCAAATTGGCCTGCGAAGACAGTCATTCAGATATCATTGAGCGGTATATCTCCGGTTCAGGAAACTTTGATAATTTTATGTTACCGGTGATTAAAGATAAGTACCCGCAGTTGTTTCTCCAGTTTGATGAATTTTCTTTTGATGAAGCAACAATACGGCACAGTCTACGAACACTCTCAAATATAACACTTAAAAAAGCACCTGCACACGTTATTGGGGATGCTTTTCAGGCAATTATAGGGCCTCGTATTCGTGGCGATAAGGGCCAGTTTTTTACGCCTATTAACATGGTTCAATGCATGGTACAAATAATTGATCCAGGGGAAAGTGACATAATCATTGATCCTGCCTGCGGAACTGGCGGGTTTTTATGTGAATCATTTTTGTATTCAGAAAGTAAACATTCGGCTTCATCGTCGAAGTATATCGGAATTGATAAAGATAAGGATATGTCTGACTTGGCACAGACTCTAATGGAAATTGTGGATGGTGGGAGTTCGGAAATTTATAATTTCAACTCATTAGAAATCGTGAATAATGATCATCATTTAAACAAATATATAGGCCAGACTGATATAGTACTTACGAATCCCCCCTTTGGTGCTAAAATCGGGATAACTGATGAAAGCATACTTAGGCAATATGATTTTGGGCATAATTGGGCTTACTCGCAAAAAGAAGATAAGTGGTATATGCTAGATTCTGTATGTAAGTCTCAATTACCACAAATCCTATTTGTTGAACTTGGTGTTCGTCTATTGAAGGCCGGAGGAAAAATGGCGATTGTTTTGCCAGAAGGGGTTTTTGGAAACAGTTCTTTTGGCTATGTATGGGACTATCTATTTAGAAACGGCAAAATTTTAGCTATGATTGACTGCCCGAGAAATACTTTCCAGCCATCTACGGACACAAAAACTAATATACTTTTTTACCAAAAAGGTTTGTTTGATGAGAATGAATCGACATGGGTGGCAGTTGCAAAATACTGTGGCCATGATAAAAGAGGGCGAATAGTTGGCACAAACGGCCTTCAGGTAGCAAATGATTTTGCAAAAATTAGCGATTCCTATACAAATAGGAACGAAAGCGAATTCTGGTACGAGGCTCGCCTAAATAAAAAGTATTTTGTTCCAAGATATTATATTGCTCAGAAAGAAAGCCACGCTCTTTCGACCTTGGGCGATATTGTAACATTGGGGGAACTAATTAAAACCGGAGCTATTTCTATCCGAAGCGGGCATGAAGTAGGAAGCGAAGCATATGGATCAGGTGATATTCCTTTTATAAGAACATCGGACATAAATAATTTTGAAATATCAAGCGATCCAACAAATTCTGTAAGTGAAGATGTTTATCTTCAATACTGTAGTCAGCAAAATTTATCAGAAGGAGATATACTCTTTATTGCAGATGGCCGTTATCGCATCGGCAAAACGGCTATCCTAAATAAGTATAACAAGAAATGCATAATTCAAAGCCACATTGATATTATTTCTGTATCTGAGAATAGCCCCATTATGCCATATGAATTACTTTATCTGCTGAATTTGGAGAGTGTACAGGAACAGATCCGAAGTCTGGTGTTTATTCAGTCGACACTTGGAACGCTTGGACCAAGAATAAGGGAAATCAAGATACCGATTCCAGACAGAAATGCTGAATGGAATGAAAAAATCAACGTATTTCAAAGTTGTTTGGAGACTCGGTCTGAGCTGCTCTCAAAAGTACAGAAGTTTGAACACTCGTTTGAGCTATAGATTTATCTTCTGGACAGTATGCCTTCAATCCAGTCATAAAACTCATCAAGTGTTTTTGCACCTTGCGCAATGTTACATTCTCTGTGGGCAAAACCGACGTTTTCTGCGTTATGTAGGCGTGGGTTCTTATGACAAGTTTCGATCTCGGCTTTTCCACGAACGGCCAATATAAAATCTGTAAAGTTCATTGGCAGTTTGCACACTTCGCATACAGTTGAACGTATTTCCATTCGACCATGTATCGATTCCAAGTAGTCTTTTATATCAGATGGAGGTGTAGGGCTACCCTCCATCTGATAAGCTAACCAAGTTAATTTTATAGCGACCTCAACACAAGACTCATAATCAGCGGCTTTCTCCCTAAGTTTGGCAACGATTCCGGGCTTCAACATTGTCATATCAAGACCGTAGTCCAATAGTTTCTCATCAGGTAGTGTCATTACCCAGCGCAGAATACGATTAGGGCCAGCATCCTCACTCTTCCATGCTGCTCCTGTGGTCATTGTTGCATCTCGGACTATTTTAGCAGCGACATTTGGGGCAACAGCTTTGAGATGGTTTAAGAATGGAATTTCATTGCAATCTCCTTCATGCCCCAGTGGTCTATGACATGATCGCGCAACTATTTCGTTGTATTTGGAACGACTTCTTATTGATCTATTACAGAAATCCATTTTTATCTACCTTCCTTTTCTTCATCTGGGAACAGCAGCAACTCATGTGGTTTTATGTCGAGGGCCTTGGCGATAGCAACGATATTATTTAGGCTCACATTCCTATTACCGCGCTCGATAGCACCGACATAAGTTCTGTGTAAGTCAGCTAATTCAGCTAATTTGTCTTGTGTTAAACCCAAATACAAACGTCTTGATTTTACATTTTCTCCCAGTATCCTGAGATAGTCCACATTATCACCACCCAAATTGCGCTACTCATAATCTACATTATAAACAGATTCACATTTTTTGTATGCAGACTATAAGTATTATTGTGTTATGTTGTAACAAAATATAATAATTACAGCTTTACAAATTTCTTAGCCCCCAATGACATGACGAAGCCGCGACCCCTGAGGTCGGGGAGGATCATCTCTGTTCCAATCTCCTCTAAAGAAGGTATGATTACCACTTATGCACAAATGGCAAGAGGTTCCACTGGGGGAAACCCCGTGGAACCTCTTGCATTTGCATTTCACCCTAAAAAATTAGGTGAAAATGGCGGAGAAGGAGGGATTTGGTTTTCGGGCATCGGCATCGCCGCGCTTGCGCTCCGCTCTGCGCGCAGCGGCCTGCCACGAAAACGCGGGGCGGGAAAACGCGTCACTGGCGCGTTTTCTTTTCCGCCCGTTCAAATCCCTTATTCAAATGCGCCAAGCAAAAGGGCATCCTTTCAGGATGCCCTTTTGCTTGGCGGAGAAGGAGAGTTTTACTTACTGATTCTATCTCTAGACACTGTTATTATTTGATTTTTAAGCAAAGAATACCGCAGCCCTCCTGCCAAAGATTGCTGCGGTATCGACTGTACAAATCCTTCAAGTGCTTTTCCATGAAAACGGCGTGGAATAGGACTTAACCAACGAGGCACTTATTTGGATGCGCATATCGTACCAAGCACTTTTGAAGAATGCAAGTTTTGCATTCTTTTTTTATTTCATAGGAGGGTATATGAGGGAGAATCACCAAGGAAGGAGGATAAATCACTATATACGGAGCTTGCACACAAAGGGGCTGCGGTATAAAAACCGTCAGCCCCTTTGTGGAGTTACAAAACATTGAAAGGATGTATTTGCATCCTAGCAGATTCCAAAAAAGAACGCAAGTATTGCATCTGAAAGAGGTGAAATAGTTTGGCCGGACGCAAACACAGAATATCTGCCCGTTACGATGATGAAGAACTGGAGCTTCTTTATAAGTTTTTGAAAGAAAGCATGCTTGAAAATGTATCCGAATTTGTGCGGCAATCTACTTTGACGGGTAATGTAAAGCCTCCGATTTCAGCCGAGGTTAAGGCGCTTTTGCGTGCGATCATAAAAGAGTTACAGGCGCAAGGCAACAATATCAACCAAATTGCAAAGGCAATGAACACCGCAGGGATCCAACTTCCCGAGGATTTTCGGGAATTGGTCAAACAGAACAAAGAGATGCTTGCCTTGATGAAAAGCATCGCTTTATAGGAGGGAATCTTTCATGGAGCAACGGAAATATAAAATCACCTCTGAAACGAGGGATTGGGCAGGCCATACGTTGCATCGCATTGTTGCGCTCATTGATTTTGGCGAG
>JAEYRF010000234.1 GCA_023409615.1 Bacillota bacterium
TGCAGAAAAAATTTTTAGAGACCATTCTCATACAACATTCTTAAAAAGCAGAAAAGAGGCGCAAACCTTGAAATTTCAACGTTTATCGCCTCTTTTATATTCTTCAACTGTCAAACTCGGGATAATAACATCGGGTCTATCTATTGTCAAATGTTTTATATTGTATGTTTTTTCACTTTGCAATGTAAATATTACAAAACGATTAAAAATGTACTAAAAATCGGTTAAAATGCCGATATAGAAGGAAGATAGAGTTTTTATGTCGAATATATTTATAAAGCATATTATTTACGGATAAATATTTTTACTAACGAGAAGGTGCTGACATGATAAAAAAATTCATAAAAAATTGTATGATAATATTAATAGCTGTTGCGATTCTTATTTCCAGCTCAATTATTTCATTAGGAGCTAATAATGTTCCTGAAACAGTAAAAGTTGGACTATATTTTAAAGACAGCTCAGTAAATACTGCTCAGTCAATATTTGATGTGTCGGCAAAAGCAGGTGTTCAAATCGGTTTTTTCGAAAACGATCAATTTATAGATATCTTAAATAAACCTGTTCCTTCTGCAGTCTTTGTCAGAAAAGACACATACTATTATGACTCCGGCAACGGAATGAAGGAATATGATCCTTCGGCATCAAAGCCTTCAGGCACATTATATGGGCCTTACCATGTAAAAATAGGTAACGATCTTTCTGATGCAAAAAGTGCGGCCATACAGGTTGAAAGTTATAGAAATGCCGGGATACAAGCATATGTTGCTTATACAGGTACATGGCAGATATGGGCGGGTTCATACGAGAGTGAAGCAGGTGCAAAGAGCGATATAAGCATTTTCCAATCCTCATTGGGCGATGCAGGATTTGGAGTAATTGCACCTGAACCAGGAAGGATTATCGCGTCAGATTCGAAACAGAACATCCTTTGCATATTTGCGGGCAGTTCCGGCTTTTTCAGAATAAAACCTGCACCGGGTAATGATCCGAATGTGATTAATATAAAGGGAGAACCTTATAGAGGCGCTGTTGAAGTAAAAAGACTTTCTGGCAGTGATATGACAGTGATCAATGTGGTTACAATAAAGGAATATCTGTACGGGAATGTTCCTCCTGAAATCGGCGGAAAATCGCCTGCAGAGGCACTCAAGGCACAAGCGATTGCATCAAAAATGTATGCGATAAATAACATGGGCAAACATGGAAAAACAGGATTTGATATATGTGCGACAACAAGCTGGCAGGTATACAAGGGGTACAAAGTAGAGATCCCCACCTGCAATCAGGCAATTGACGAAGTCCATGATAAAATTATTACATATGGCGGAAGCCCGGCAAAGCACATCTATTACTTTGCATCAGGCGGTGGAAGTACCGAAAACGTGAATAATGTGTGGGGATCCGACTACCCATACCTTGTAAGCGTCGAGGATAAATATGAAAAGATTTTTAATTGGACAAAGACTTTAAGTGCATCAGATGTAAAGTCAAAACTGCCCCAGTTGGGAAATGTTCTTGGAATTTCTATCGTCAGGACAGCAAAGACGGGCAGAGTGACACAGTTAGCAATTACAGGTGCAAGCAGAGGTGAACCGGCGTACTACACAAATGAAAAATGTCGTACACTTTTCGGATTGAACAGTCAGCTATATACGATAACAACAGACGCAGATGTCTTTACAGCAGGATTGTCACCTTCTGATTTGACCGTTGCGTCTGTTTCATCTGAAACATCTGATAAGGCGGATAGTGCTGTAACAGATACCGCCCAATCGCAGACCCCTGTCATCACCAATCCTTCCAAGACACTTCTGGGAGGGAAGAAAGTCATTACTTCATCCGGAGTAAAAACTCTCAATGGGTCAAGTAAGAAGATCACGATAATTGGGGCGGACGGAAATGTGAAGAAAACGCCTTTGATTCCTGAGACATACACTTTTACGGGGAAAGGCTGGGGTCATGCTGTTGGAATGAGTCAGGAAGGCGCGATCGGGATGGGGAAGGCCGGCTTGACTTATGACAAAATACTGACTCATTATTTCCAAGGTACAAAGGTTGAGTAATCTTTTTGTTCACCAAGTCCATCTGATTTTTAGAGTGTTACTTGTAAATTCGTCATCCTTAATGTATGATTTCTTTTGTGATGGAAATAACTGAATTAAAAACAACAATATGCGATGCAAGGATGAGACATGAAATCCAGCGATTTTTTTTATGAATTACCACAAGAATTGATTGCACAAGAACCTCTTGAAAAGCGGAGTAACTCAAGGCTCCTTGTTTTAGATAAAAAAAATGGGGAAATTGAGCATAGAACTTTCACAGAGCTTGGCAATTACCTGAAGAAAGGTGATTGTCTTGTTTTAAATGATACAAGAGTCATTCCCGCCAGACTTCTAGGTGAACGCGAAGATACAGGAGGAAAGATTGAGTTTGTTTTACTCCGACAAATAGAAGGTGATGTCTGGGAGGTTCTGTTAAAGCCAGGGAAGAGGGCAAAGCCGGGATCACGATTCACTTTTGGAAATGATGCGCTCCGATCTGAAGTCATTGAAGTAGTTGAGGGCGGAAACAGGTTAGTGCGTTTTGAATATGAGGGGATTTTTCAAGAGGTGTTGGACCGGGTTGGAGTTGTTCCACTTCCGCCATATATAACAAAGAAGCTTGAGGATTCTGAACGATATCAGACGGTTTATTCAAAATACAGGGGCTCTGCAGCGGCTCCCACAGCCGGGCTGCATTTTACTGAAGAAATGCTGGAGGACCTGAATCATATAGGGATTGATCTGGCATATATAACATTGCATGTTGGCCTTGGTACATTTAGACCTGTCAAGGTCGAAAATGTCGAAGAGCATGTTATGCATTCGGAATACTATATATTGAATGACGAGGCATCGCAGACCATCAATAGGGCAAAGGAAAGCGGCGGAAGGATTATCGCTGTTGGCACGACCAGCTGCAGAGTCCTTGAGACAGTCAGTAATAGCGAAGGTAGAATAGAGCCTGCAGATGGATGGACTGACATCTTTATATATCCCGGTTACAAATTTAAAATCATTGATGCGATGATCACTAATTTTCATTTGCCGGAATCTACGCTGATAATGCTTGTCAGTGCGCTTGCAGGAAAGGAAAATATCATGAACGCATATCATACGGCTGTTGACCAGAAATACAGGTTCTTCAGCTTTGGAGATGCTATGCTGATAAAATAAGGGGAAATCATGGCGGCTATTAGATATGAATTAATAAAAAAATGCAAACAGACAGGTGCAAGACTTGGGATGCTTCACACGCCACATGGGTCTTTTGAGACGCCGGTCTTCATGCCTGTAGGCACGCAGGCTACAGTAAAAGGAATGTCTCCTGACGAACTGAAGGAAATAGATGCAAAAATCATTCTCAGTAATACATATCATCTATATATGAGGCCGGGAAGCGATCTGGTCCGGGAGGCAGGCGGACTGCATAAGTTCATGAACTGGGACAGGCCTATACTCACAGATAGCGGAGGTTTCCAGGTGTTCAGTCTCAGCGACCTGAGAAACATCAAAGAAGAGGGGGTTACTTTCAAATCCCACATTGACGGTTCCAGCCACATGTTTACACCCGAATTGGCAATAAAGATTCAGAATGACCTTGGATCCGATATTATAATGTCCTTCGATGAATGTATTCCTTATCCGGCTGAACACGATTATGCAAAGAAATCATTGGAAAGAACTACGCGATGGGCCGAGAGAGGCAAAATAGCCCATAAGAATACGGATCAGCAAGCTCTGTTCGGGATCGTTCAGGGAGGGATATATCCGGATCTGCGAATGCAAAGTGCAAAAGAACTTACAGCTCTCGACTTTCCAGGTTATTCAATCGGCGGACTCAGTGTAGGAGAGCCTTCCGAAGATATGTACAAGATGCTTGAGTGTACTGTACCGCTGCTGCCGGAAAACAAACCAAG
>JAEYRF010000245.1 GCA_023409615.1 Bacillota bacterium
TTCAGAGGTGGATGGAACGGGGTGAAGCTGTATTTTATGATTGGACTGCCATTTGAAACAATGGAGGACGTGGAAGGAATAGCAGGTCTTGGTTTGAAGGTCTGTGATGAATATTTCAAGGTGCCGAAGGAGCAAAGGAACAGGGGGCTGGAGGTTACTATCAGCACTTCGTCATTTGTCCCAAAGCCCTTTACTCCTTTTCAGTGGGAGCCGCAGGACAGTATGGACGAATTGCGGATAAAGCAGAGATTTTTAAAGGATCATATAAGGGACAGGCATTTGAAGTATAATTGGCATGACCCGGAGGTCAGCCTTTTGGAGGCAGTTTTTGCAAGAGGCGACAGAAGGACAGGAAAGGTACTCCTGCGGGCATGGGAGCTTGGCTGCAAATTTGATAGCTGGGGAGAACATTTTAAATTTGACTTATGGATGAAGGCTTTTGAGGATTGCGGACTTGATCCGGCATTTTATGCAAACAGAAGAAGGGGGCAGGATGAGGTGTTCCCTTGGGATCATATAGTTGTCGGTGTTTCTAAGAAGTATTTGCTTAGGGAGAACCAACGGGCTGAAAAAGGCGAGGTCACTCCTAATTGCATGGACGCCTGCTCCGGCTGTGGTGCAGCTTCCTTTGACAAGGGGATATGCATGGATTATACCGGTGGCAGCACGAATGGAGGCGGACAATGATGAACAGTGTGCGTGTCAGATTTACGCGAGGCGAAGGGGTCAAATTTATTTCTCACCTTGATCTGATGAAGGTGTTTGAACGCGCGATCAGACGCTCCGGTCTGCCAATTGCCTATTCCCAGGGATTCAATCCCCACCCGCAGATGGTTTTCGGACTGCCTCTGGCAGTTGGGATGACCAGCGAAGGTGAATATGCCGATTTTGATCTGGAGGAGGAAACCGACTCACAGATATTCATGGATAGGCTGAACGCATCTTTGCCTGAAGCGATACGGGTAACGGCAGCCGCAGTAAAAAACACAAAGGAAAACATAATGGCTTCCATTGGCGGTGCGGATTATAAACTGGAAATCTATTTTAATGAAGAGCTTTCTCTGATGGAGGTCAGGGAAAGGATCGATCGGTTATTGGAACAAGAGAGCATTAAGGTCATGAAAGAAGGAAAGGCCAAGGGCAGCAAAGGCAGGAATGGAAAGGGCAAAGACGACAGGATTATACTGAAGGAGACAGAAATAAGGCCTTTGATACTGGATGTGGAAGTAGGAACTGTACAAAACATGCCTGCAGGCTATGAGACATTTCAATCTGCATTTGTGATCAATGCGCGTTTTAGTGCGGGAAGTGCGGCAAACCTAAGGCCGGAGCTGTTTATAAGAGCGCTGACGGAACAAGCGCAAATCCCGGTTTCGACCGTAAGGATGCATCGCACGGAGCTTTATGTTGTAATGAATGGAAGGATGGTAAACCCATTAGATCAAGATGTCCTTTCGTAAATATAGATTTGAGGTGTTAGTTATTGAGCAGTGAGTTAATCGTTGATATTGGCATAGGAGAAAACAGGGTAGCCCTTCTGGAGGATAATGAACTGGCGGAAATTTACATCGAAAGACCAGGTTCGGAGAGAATGATCGGCAACATATACAGGGGGAAGGTCAGCAGTGTGTTGCCCGGTATGCAGGCTGCATTTGTTGACATCGGCTATGAAAAAAATGCTTTTCTCTATGCAGGTGATGTGATTGCAAAGAAGGAGTATTCCGAGGAGGACGAGGAGCCCGAGCAGGAATTGCGATGCTGTAATATCGGTCAATTGCTCAGCGAAGGCCAGGAACTGACGGTCCAGGTAATCAAAGAGCCGATTGGTTCGAAGGGGCCCAGGGTGACGACAAATATCACTTTGCCCGGCAGGCATCTGGTACTTTTGCCTGATGCAGATTATACCGGGGTTTCCAGACGTATTGAGAATGAAGTTGAGCGTACCAAGCTAAAGAAAATTGCTGAAAGCCTTAAACCCAAAGGGATCGGCCTTATCGTAAGGACTGCCTCTGAGGGAAAGGAAGAAGAGGATTTCATTGAGGATCTGAACTTTCTTCTCAAACTGTGGGAAAGTATTCGGCAAAAGGAGCAAAGCGGACCGGTGCCTCGTTGCATCCATAAGGACTTGAGCCTTGTTTACAGGGCAGTGAGGGACCTTTTTACAAAGCAGATCGATAAGTTTATTATAAATGACAGGCATCAGTATGCCAAGGTTCTTGAAATTGTTGAGATGCTGTCACCATCCTTGAAATGCCGGGTGGAGTATTTCAGCAAAAGCTATGATATGTTTGAATATTACCAACTGGAGACAAAGATAGCCAAGGCACTTTCAAGAAAGGTATGGTTTAAGTGCGGCGGGTATCTGGTGATAGACAAGACCGAGGCATTGACAGTAATCGACGTTAATACCGGGAAATTCGTCGGTGGAAACAATCTTGAGGATACTGTCCTAAAGGTCAATCTGGAGGCCACAGCGGAAATCGCAAAGCAGGTGCGGCTGCGTGATATTGGCGGGATTATCATCATTGATTTCATTGACATGCATGAGCAAGAGCACCAGCAGATGGTATTGGATGCGTTGAAGCTTGCACTGAAAAAGGACAGGACCAAGACGACTGTAGTTGGAATGACCGGACTTGGTCTGATCGAGATGACGAGGAAAAAGGTGAAGAAGGAGCTTTCAACAGTATTGCATGTGGACTGTCCTTGCTGCGAGGGGACCGGCAAGATGCTGTCTCCTGAATCCATTGCCCGGAAGGTTGAGAAGGAAGTAAGTAAATACTTTGCTCAGACAATAGCCGGAGCCATCCAGGTTGAGGTTCATCCCACGGTGGCGTATGCTCTGAAGGCCGACATTAATGGCAATTTTACACGGCTTCAGGAGACTTTTAATAAAAAAGTGGTCTTTAAGGCTTCAGATAAGGTAAAGTATGATGAAATAAAAATGATTGAAGTTGACATCAACACGCTCGTATGTTAGAATATTTCGGTAACCGCTCGGCCAAGGCTTTTAAATGTTATGAGGCAAGCTGCTAAAGTTATTTGCAGCAATGCTGATAAACTGCCTCAGGGTCCGGCGAGTCTGTAAGCAGGAGGTATAAACTATGTACGCTGTTATAGAAACAGGCGGAAAGCAGTATAAAGTGCAGGAAGGCGATGTTGTATTCGTTGAGAAGATAGAGGCTGAAGACGGAACATTAGTGACGTTTGACAAGGTTCTGGCAATATCCAACGAAGGAAATGTTACCTTTGGCAAACCGCTGGTAGAGAATGCAAGTGTATCCGCAAAGGTACTCGGACAGGGTAAGGACAAGAAGATAATCGTCTTCAAGTACAAGCCCAAGAAGGGTTACAGAAATAAAAACGGTCACAGGCAGCCTTACACAAAGGTACAGATCGATAAGATCAGTGTTTGATTGAAATGATTAAGATCATAATATCGAGAGATTCGACGGGTTCTATCATCAGTTTTGACATTAGCGGGCATTCAGGCTATGCCCGGGAGGGATATGACATCATCTGCTCAGCTGTATCAGTTACGGCCTACACCGCAGCCGGTGCACTGGAAGATATTGCAGGACTAAAGAATTGCTACATCGAAAGCGATGGGCATATGACGATCCGATTGCCGGAGAGGATGACACAGCAGCAGGTATCGACAGCAAAGATTATTCTTGAGACAACGGCGATCGGCTTCAAGCAGATAGAACTCTCATACGGTAAATTTGTTTCAGTAGTAGAAGAGGAGGTGGTTTCCGATGATTAAAATTAATCTTCAGTTGTTCGCTCACAAGAAGGGCGTCGGCAGTTCAAGAAACGGCCGTGACAGTACGGCACAAAGGCTCGGTGTCAAGAGGGGTGACGGACAGTTTGTACTGGCCGGTAACATCCTGGTAAGACAGAGAGGTACAAAGATTCATCCTGGTGTAAATGTAGGGATTGGTAAGGATGACACACTTTTTGCTCTAGCCGAAGGCAAGGTAAAGTTTGGAAGACTGGGCAAGGACAAAAAACAAGTAAGTATAGTAACAATGTAATAAGCAAAAAATAAGTCCCGGCGTATATTGCCGGGACTTTTTGTACTAATAGCCATTTGCGAAGCAAATCCGGCTCGAATCCATTTGCGAAGCAAATCCGATCCCGGACAGGCTGTTGGATCGAAGGGAGAAAACTATGTTAATTGATCGAGCAAAGATACATATTAAAGCTGGTGATGGTGGAAATGGCAAGGTTTCCTTCCACAGGGAGAAGTACGTTGCTGCAGGAGGCCCCGATGGCGGCGATGGCGGTAAAGGCGGAGATGTGGTCTTTGTTGTTGATGATGGGCTCAGGACACTTATTGACTTTAAATATAAAAGGAAATATGCCGCGGAACAGGGCGAACACGGAGGTGCGAGCGGTTGTACCGGGAAGAGCGGTAAGGATCTTATTATCAAGGTTCCGCCGGGTACGATTGTCAAGGACCTGGATACGGGGCGCATTCTTGCCGATATGATTGAGCCCGGACAAGTGAACATTATTGCAAATGGCGGAAAGGGTGGCGCAGGCAACCAACACTTTGCTACCTCCACCAGGCAATTGCCCAGCTTTGCGAGGGCAGGCAATCCCGGGGACGAGTATCAGGTGGAGCTGGAACTGAAGCTTATTGCAGATGTAGGACTGATTGGATTCCCCAATGCCGGCAAATCCACAATTTTATCCATGACTTCCGCTGCTACCCCGAAAATCGCAGATTATCCTTTCACTACAATGGAGCCGAACCTTGGTGTGGTCAGCCTTGATGAAGGCGCCAGCTTTGTGCTCGCTGACATTCCTGGACTCATTGAAGGAGCGCATGAAGGCGTTGGCCTTGGGTTTGAATTCCTGCGGCATGTAGAGAGGACTAAGCTGCTGCTGCATGTGGTTGATGTGGCCGGCGTGGACGGCAGAGAGCCCCTGGACGATTTCAGGACGATTAATGAAGAGCTCAGAAAGTATAACCCCAAGCTTGCAGAAAGACCGCAGATTGTTGCTGCAAACAAGACGGATCTGACAGAAGGCAGGGAGAGGCTGGAGGGCTTTACTAAGGCAATCGAAGAGATGGGATACAAAGTGTTCCCCATATCTGCAGCCACAAACAGCGGGATAAAGGAAATGATTCAGTATACTGCCACACAGCTTCGTGAGCTGCCTGATGCTATTCCGCTGACCGATGGAGAGGCAGAGGTAGTTTATACCGTTAAGGAAGAGGAACCGTTTACGATCAGAAGGGAAGGAAAAGCCTTTGTTGTAGAAGGTAACTGGGTCAAAAAGGTAGTAGGTTCAACAAACTTTAATGTTTATGAGTCGCTGCAGTATTTTCAGCGGGCTCTTAAAACGAAGGGCGTAATTGATGCTCTTGAGAAAATGGGTATCCAGGAAGGCGACACAGTTAAAATAGATGAGGCAGAGTTCGATTATGTGCGATAGGTAATAGGCGATAGGAAAGAAACGATAAGTAGTAAATTAAATGATACGGTAGATGCGGCATGAATGAAGCGGCATGAAACAGACGATAGGCATAAGGCTATAGGTAAAATGTAGTAGGAAATAAGCGGCATGAAATATGTGTTGTGAGAATAAGTACCATGAAATATGTATGACAGGAAAGAGGAAACAGTATGCTGACAAGTAAGCAGAGAAGTTATTTAAGAGGTCTGGCCAATACGATTGATCCGATCTTCCAGGTCGGCAAGGGAGGGATCGGAGACAATCTGATCAAGCAGTTCAATGATGCACTTGAGGCAAGAGAGCTGGTGAAGGCAACCGTGCTCAGAAATGCTGAGGAAGGTGTCCATGAGATTTGCGAAGAGATCGCACAGAAGACCGGTGCTGATGTGGTGCAGGTGATCGGCAGCAGGTTTGTACTTTATAAGGAATCTGAAAAGCACAAGGAAATAAGCCTTACGCTGTAAGGCACGGGCAAAAAAGTAGATATTAGGATGCATTGAATATATTCAGGGCAGAAACCGTGGAAACCGGTTCTGCCCTGCTGTGTACGTTTTCTCTAGATTCCTATTTCCTTCAACCAATCCGAGGCTTGTTCAAAATTCTTAAAATGGAGGACTTGTAAATTGGCATTGGATGAGTCCTGATGCTTTTGTGACTGGAGCTTCATGCCAGCCGTGTTGCCGTCAAGGAAAGCGATTACCTTGCAGCCTGAGGCCTCCAAATCAACATGGAGCTTTGCAAAGGCGGCCGAGGTTTCCTTGGTAAAAATGGGATACAATTTTGTCGGATCACCAACATAGGCCCATTTCTTTCCGGCGAAGGGTTTTGCAAGCTCTAATAAATATACAATGCGGCGGGAGAGCTTACTGCAATAACGGAGGCCGGCGGGCGTTCAGTGAATCTGACTTACCAGTCCGGCAGATTATCATCTATTACAGATGATACAGGACGCACCATAGCCTACCACTATACCAGCGGAATGCTGACATCAGTAGAGAATGTCTCGGGAACGACATATTACACTTACAATTCATATGGAATTACCTCCATCAAGGATAAAAACGGCAAAACGTTTATTAACAACGTCTATGATGGATATGGCCGTGTCATCAGGCAAACGGATGAGTACAATAATGTCACATTGTACACATACAACGAAGCAGAAATGGAAAACACCTATACAGTAATGTCAACCGGATACAAAGTAAAATATAAGTATAATACCGATATGTACATCACCCGGGAAACCTATGAAGACGGTACATTCATAGAATATACCTATGACTCATCTGGTAACAAAAAAACTGTTCGTAACAGAAACGGCAATACGTATACCTACAATTATGATGAAAGAGGCAATGTGCTTTCAGTCATTTCCCCACTGCCTTTCAGTTATGAGAACAGCTTTTCATACGACAGCAATAACAATCTGACGCAGGTCATAACACCGGAGGGAGCACAGACTGAATTTGAGTACGACGCCAGTAGAAACCTTAAGAAAATTAAAACAAAAATAGATGATACCACCTACGCAGAAACCAACTATACTTACGATGCATACGGAAGAGTATTAACGATAACGGATGCTGAAAATCATACAACTACTTATCAATATTCAAACAACACCGTCAGCCAACCCACAAAGATAATTGACGCAAATGGTAATGAAATGAGCTTAACGTATGACGCTTCGGGCAGACTGGAGACCATCACTACTGCTTATGGCGCCACTACCTACGAATACAATACACAGGATAAAATCATCAAAATAACCGATCCGGGACAGAACACCACCCGGATGAAATATGATGCTATGGGCAACCTGATCAAGCTTATTAATCCTGAACAGTATGATGTAACAGCAGACGACGGAACAGGCTACTCCTTCCAATACGATGCCATGGACAGACAAACAAAGCTTATTGATCCTATAGAAAATATCAGTGCTGTAAGATATGATGCTGACGGCAACAAAATAAAGGATATCAACCCAAACTTCTACAGCGAGGCTACAGGCGACGGTACAGGGACAGTTTATGAATATGACAATACCGGCAGACTTACGAAAATAATAAACCCGTCAGGACAAAAATCCAGGATATTCTATGATGGGGCAGGCAACATTATCAAAACTATTGATGCGGACAATTATGATGAAGCAACCGACACCGGGCCGGCAACAGAATACGCCTATGACCAGCTCGACAGGCTAATTCAGGTCAAGGATCCGTCGGGGAATATTACTGCAAGATATGTGTACAATAAAGATGGTCAAATCATCAAAGCCATAGACGCCAAAGGCTGTGCCAGCGGCAGCAGTGATACTGAGCGGTATGGCACTCTATTCAAATACAATTTAGCGGGCTGGCTGCTGGAAAAACGCACACCTTTGAAGAATGAGAGCAGTCAAATACTGTACAACATAACACAATATACCTATGACAAAACAGGCAGGATTCTGACAGAAAAGAAATCTTCGGAATACGTTACCGAAACCGGCCTGCCTGCAGAGTGGAACGTAATCCTGTATGAATATGATAATGCAGGAAACATCATTAGTATAACAGACAATACAGGAGCAGAAATAGAATATCTCTATGATGCATTAGGCAATACCATACAAGAAAAGGCTAGAATTAATGATACCACCTATAGAATAACAGGGTACTACTATGATAGTAACGGTAGACTTGACAAGCAGTGGGCTCAGATCGACAGCCAGGATCTGAGTGGGGATTATTCCGTCAACCCGGCCACCGGTAAGGTTCACGCAGTGACCAGCTATGAATATGATAAAAACGGCAATCTGATTGCTGTAACATCACCGGAGGGGTACACCGTCACCTATGAATATGATGCTGCCAACAGACTGGTTAAAGTCAATCAGGAAGCATCTGCCGACCAACTGGAAAGCAAAAGGAATACAGCATCCATTACCTCCGGCAAAAAAACAGTATACCCTAACATACAATATCAATATGGTGTTCAGGTAGATGCACAGTCAGAGATGTCATCGATCAGTTTACAGATAAACTACGATGCAAGAACCTTTGAGCTGATAGACGCAATACCTGCAATAGAAGGAATGACTGCCGACACTGAAATGACCGGGAAAATCATTCTAACGGCAGGTGAAGAAGTCATGAGCCAATATGCTGCGAATGGCAATTCACCGACAGGCCTGCTTAGCCTTGCAGCACTTGAATTCAGAGCAAAGGACGATGTAAGAGGGATTGGGTATGTTACAATTGACCCCATATCAAGGTATACGGACGCAGATCCGGCCACCGAAGGACAGCCTCAGACATTCACCATACTATCTGGTAAAGCTAACCTGCTTAACCACCCCGACATGAACAACAGCGGTACCGTTGAAACGGATGATTTCACCCTGACGGCGCTTCTAAAGGGCAAAGCATCAGGTGATATGGCCTTTGAGGATAAATATGATATTACAGGCAACGGACTCATAGATACTCCCGATCTGGACTATATCAAAGACTGGCTGTTTGCACAGCCGGATAATGAGCTGACAGAGCTGGAAATACAGAAATTCATCCAAAGCACGACAAACTCCACATACACAAGCACAACCGGTTCTGCTATCCGTACAACGACCTACGAGTACGACAGAGCAGGCAATGTTGTAAAGGAAACGGACTGTAACGGAAACTTTATTGCATACACATATGATGCCTACAATCGGCTGGTACTGCTAACGGATAAGGAAGGCAATCAATTTAAGATCGAATACAACGAAACCGGCAATGTGACCAAAGAGATCAAGCCGGAAAACTATGACACGGCTTCAGGTGACGGCGTCGGGACAGTATATGCTTACGACGCATCAAGCAGACTGATACAGGTAACGGATGAGCTGGGGAACGTAGCAGAAAAAAGGATATATAACTCCTATGGCGAGCTGATAAAGGTCATAGACGCCGCAGGTTATCAATCGGCATCCAGCGATGCCTCCAGATATGGAGTTGAGTACACCTATGATATCGGGGGAAGAGTGACGTCAATCGTTACACCCCAGGCTAAAGCAAAGGCAAAAACCAGCGTCACATATACATATGATTCCCTTGGAAATGTTCTGACCCAAACCGACGGTGAAGGCAACACTACTACCTATCACAGAGATCTTTGGGGTAAGGTGGTGCAGGAAACAGACGCAAACAACGTCAACACCTTCTACACCTATGACTATGCGGGGAATATAACATCAACCACCGATGGTAATGGAAATACCACAAGCTATGAATATAACAGTATGAACCTGCTGTCTGAGATGACAGACCCAATGAATCAGGAAGTAAAGTATTTCTATGATTTGCAGGGCAGGCTTGTGAAAGAGGTTGACAGGAACGGGCAGGAGATAGCCTATGAATATAACAGTGACAACCTGCTTACGCTCAAATATGCAGAAGCAGTAAGTGGCCAGGACCCACAAGCCCTGTACAATAAATATCTATATAATCTAGACGGCACACTGCTTGCGGCTGTTACAACGGAAACTGTTGACCAATTCAGCTATACGCCTAACGGCAATCTTTATCAAAAGATACACAATGGCGAGCTGGAGCTGCAATATGGATACAACATGAATGGCAGTATTACCTCAGTGAAAGCCAAATCTCAGATGGAAACCCGGTATACCTACGATATAACAGGCAGGCTGAAAACAGTTCATGACGGGCAGACTCAGATAGCGCAATACAGCTACAATCCGGACAGCACCATCAGCCAGATACTGTATAACACAGGCGCCAATGTCACCTATCAATATGACAGGGACAAGAACATTACCGATTTGATTAATAGGAACCAGCAGGGAGACATCATCTCCAGCTATGCCTATACATACGACAACAACGGCAATCAGAGAACCAAAACTGAAGACGGAGAAACCACATATTACACCTATGACAATTTGAACAGACTATCATCTGTTCAATACCCAACGGCAGGCACAGAGAATTATACCTATGACAATGCCGGAAACCGTCTGACCAAAACCAACTACAATGCAGCGGGCGGAGTACCGACGGTAGACACATCCGTATCGTATACTTATGACGGTCTGAATAGGATGACAGAGAGCCTGACAGATGATATACTATTGGCATATAAAGGCAGAACCGCATATGAGTATGACAGCAACGGCAGCCTGCTAAGCGAAACCACCACTAAGCTGGACTATGCAACGGAGCAGATACTGTCAACAGACCCGGCAACGGGATTGCCAATACAGCCACAGGTTAAGAGCTACACCTATAATGCCTTTAAGCAGAACATCAGCGTAACTAACGCAGACGGTTCATTCCAGCAGAACATATATGACGCACTTGGGCTGAGGATATCGACCATAGAGAATGGTTACTGTTCGGACTATATATTTGACAGGGGCAGCGTCATAGCGGAGCTTGACGGAAGCGGAACTTTGACAAGCAGGAATATACGGGGATATGGCTTACTAGCTCAGAAGGACGACAAGGGCAGGCTTAACTACTACCAGCACAATGCCCATGGCGACGTTACGAGCCTCATTGACGCAAGCGGCAAGGTGCTCAACAGCTACCAGTATGACGCCTTCGGGAATACTATGACATATGCCGAAACAGTAGCCAACCGGTTTAAGTACGCAGGCGAGCAGCTTGATCCAATCACAGGCCAGTATTACCTAAGAGCCAGATACTATGACCCGACAGTAGGAAGATTTACACAGGAGGATACATACAGGGGCGATGGCCTGAACCTGTATGCATATGTTGGGAATAACCCTGTGAACTTCGTTGATCCGAGCGGACAGAAGTGTGAGGGGGCGAAAAATACTAGTCAGGGGACATATAGTAAACCAAATGTACCAGGCGATTATAACGGAAATGGTATACCGGATCAGTATGACAAGTATATTAAGGAGACGGGTAATAGTGAAGCTACTCAAAAAAATGACACGTGGGAAAACCAGACAAATATTACAGGAAATACAATAACAGGAACGATTCCATCATCTTCGTCCTCATTCTTAAAGGCGGCTGGGCAAGCTGTAGTTAGTGGCTTGACGGGCTTTGCTAAAAAGGTTATACCTGTATTTATTGTTTTTGACATCTGGTGGAATAACCCAATAGAATGTGACGATGGAACTAGATATACGGACGATAGTAAAGCGGATGAACAAGAAGCTGATAAACAAGAAGCTGATAAACCAGAAGTCAAATACCCAGGGGATGACCCATCAAAAGCACCTGAGGAGGGCTACGAATGGAGAGGTAAACCTGGAAGTAAACCAGGCGACAAAGATGGGAGTTGGTATAATCCGGAAACAGGAGAATCATTACATCCCGATTTAGGTCACGGTGAACCCATAGGACCTCATTATGACTACAAAGGTCCGAAAGGAGAATTTCGCGTATTCCCTGATGGAAAGGTCTTACCTAAATGAACTATAGTTCGAAACCGAAAGGAATGGAATGCATGACTAGTAATGACTGGAGAATAACAAATCAAAGTACTTACCTATATGGTAAAGAACTTATCCATACTGAATATCATGTAACTGATAGAAATTGGGATCACGACCATTGTGAGTTTTGCTGGGATAAGTTCATTGAAGAGGTTACTGGATATTGTACATTAGATAAATATCATTGGATTTGTGAAAAGTGTTTCAATGATTTTAAAGATGAATTTGCATGGAGACTGCAAAAATAAAGGTTATTGATATTACTTGGGAAGATGGAAAACCAAGCTTTGGTCCACTAATAAACTACCCTAACGGAGCACCGCCATTTAAATAATAAAATAATATATTACTGCGGAGGCAATTATGATAGATGGTTTAGACAGAGGACTTTTGTCAATTGACGACTTAATTGATAATATTAGTAGGGGAGGAGAAATTGAGTTTGAATATCGAAACAAAAAATATTCTATAACTCACACGAGTGAAACTATACTCGTTATGGAATTCAACAACTACAACACTCTGGAAGTATATAATTCTGCCGAAGAAATAATTGATTATAAAATAGGAGAAGAGAGAATCAAAGACTTACTAGGCAAAATAAAAGTAACATTTAGATGCTTTTAGTAAGTTTTCCACAAATAAAACTACATCTTTTTAACCCTATCGTTGCCTACAATCATGCAAGTGTTTTAGCGTATAACTCTGAAAGAATCGTTTAAGTCGCAACAACTTCCACTTTTACGGTTCTTATATTAAAGAGACCGAAGCGGACAGATGATATACTATTGGCATATAAAGGAATAGCCACATATCAGTATGATAATAACGGCAGCCTGCTGACAGAAACGACTACTCAACTGGATTATATATCAGAGCAGGTACTGACAGCAGACCCGTCAACGGGATTGCCTTTACTGCCACAAGTGAAAAGCTACAGCTACAACGCCTTTAAGCAAAACATCAGCGTAACCAATGCGGTCGGATCATTCCAGCAGAACATATATGACGCACTTGGGCTGAGGATATCGACCATAGAGAATGGTTACTGTTCGGACTATATATTTGACAGAGGCAGTATAATAGCAGAGCTTGACGGCAGCGGAAC
>JAEYRF010000037.1 GCA_023409615.1 Bacillota bacterium
ATCTATGGCTTCTCTGGTTGGCCCGGCCGTCACAAGTATCCTCAGTCCTTCAAGATCACGCACAGGTTTCAGTATCGCTGTCACCGCTTCCACAATGTCAGGAGGCTCCGGCAATCTGCCCTTTCCTGACGAGCCTTCCGCCATCATACCTGTTCCGGGTTCCATAAAGTAATATCCCAGCTCCTTCAGCTTTTGGATATTCTGCTGAACGACAGGATTGGCGTACATATTGAAATTCATGGCCGGCACAATAAGAACGGGAGCCATTGTTGCCATAACAGTAGTGCTAAGCATATCATCTGCAACACCGGATGCCAGCTTTCCGATAATATTTGCTGTAGCGGGTGCGATCAGGAACAGATCAGCCTTTTGAGCAAGCTCAATGTGCTTGATGTCCCATTGTTCGGGCTCGGTAAACATATCGGTAATCACCGGATTGTGAGAAATTGAACGGAATGTAAGCGGGGTAACAAATTCCTGTGCGTTAGCCGTCATGATGACATCCACATCTGCACCAAGCTTTTTAAGCCTGCTGACTGCATCAACAACCTTATAGGCAGCAATGCCGCCACATACGCCCACAACTACAGATTTGCCCTTTAAAATCATCATGCAGCCTCCCTTCCTCAAACAGTAGTGCGTCAACAATTTTTAAATCATAGTGTATCGTAAAAAGGTTAAGGCAGAAGATTTCACATGCCTTAACCCACTTCTACTCCAATACATGAGCAGAACCTCAGAATCTATTTGATTCCGCTTCTGGTTCTGATATAGGTGATCTTGTCTTCGTTAATCTCATTCAACGCAATGGTAACCGGTTTGTCCGATGCGCATCTAGTCAGTCTGTGTGCTCCTTCTGCAAGCTGTCTGGCTCTTTTAGCTGTAGCAACAACCAGTGTGTATCTACAGTCTACCTTCTTAAGTAATGAACTAAGTGCTGGATATATCATAATTGTCTCTCCCTGTGTGAAATTTATTCTTCATTATCCTGGCTGTCATCAGGAACCTCAGATTCTTTCGCATTCAACCTGTGGGCAACCGTTTCCGGTTGTACTGCTGAGAGAATGATGTGATCGCTGTCTGTTATGATAACCGCGCGGGTTCTTCTTCCATACGTAGCATCAATCAGCATTCCTCTGTCACGGGCTTCCTGAATGATTCTTTTAATAGGTGCCGACTCGGGGCTGACAATAGCAACGAGCCTGTTAGCAGAAACAATATTGCCAAAGCCGATATTTATCAGTTTCATGGACAATCCTCCTTACTCTATATTCTGTATCTGTTCCCTGATTTTCTCGATTTCACTCTTAATCTCAACAACATTTTTCGTAATGGATAAATCATTTGCTTTTGAACCGATAGTGTTGATCTCGCGGTTCATCTCCTGTACCAGAAAATCAAGCTTGCGTCCGACCGGCTGATCCATTGAAAGTGCTTCTCTCAATTGGCCTATATGGCTTGCCAGTCTCACCAGCTCTTCATCTATACTGCATCTATCTGCGAAAACAGCCACTTCAGTTGCAAGCCTGTTTTCATCCAGTGGCTGCTGGTCGAGCAAATCCTTGATACGGGCTGTCAACTTCAGCTTGTATTCCTTAGGTATCTCAGGAGCATGCTTAGCGATTTCAGCCACAATGCTTTCAACGTAGTCTGCCCTGTCAAGCAAGACATTTTTCAGGCCTTCTCCCTCGGTCTGCCTCATAATGATCAGCGTGTCGAGAGCCTTTTCAGTCGCAACCTTCAGCAACTCCCAGAGAAGATCTTCGTCCTCCTTTGCCTGCTCCACCTTTAAGACATCAGGGTATCTTGCAATAAGCGAAACTGTGATGTCATCCTTTAAACAAAATTTGTCTCTCAACGATTCCGCTGCAGAAATGTAAGTTTTCGCCAAACCCTCATCCATTGTAACAAGCTTTGCATCATCACCGTAGTTAAAATATGTAATATAAACGTCGATCTTGCCTCTTGAGATAGCCTTTCCTACAAGGTCTCTGACCTTATCCTCCAAAAATCCTATCTGACGAGGCATTCTTACGAAAACATCAGAATATCTGTGGTTAACTGTCTTTATTTCAACAGTAAATTCCATTCCGTCCTGTGAGTTCTCACCTCGGCCAAAGCCGGTCATGCTCTTTATCATACGAACCCCTTAATAATAGTCATATTTAATTGGTATTATAACACAATCACAGTCAATTAAAAGGCTATTTCATTAATTTTCTCAGTTTTATTGCCAATATCGCCGATTTCGTACATTATGATTGCTGCAACAGCCATACCTGCTGTCTCAGTCCGAAGGATCCTTGGCCCGAGCGTAACGCTGTAAAACCCGATCTTTACAGCCTTCTCGACCTCAGAAGGATCAAACCCTCCTTCAGGGCCAATTAGTATACCAATCCTTCTATTACCATCCCGTCTTGCGCTTCTGCCGTCTGAATTACTGCTCTCAGTATCTGGACTTACACTGTTGCCGCCCGGATTACCATTTCTGAAAGTCTCGCCATATTGCCTCAAAATATCCTTAAGGCTTACCTCGCTTTCCTCCTCATAAGGGATAAGCTTCAGGCTGTAATCTCCAGCCATTTCCAATGCCTTCTCAAGCCGTACCGGTTCCTCCACCTGCGGAATGAACCCACGGTCGCACTGTTTTGCCGCTTCCAATGCGATACGCCTCCATCTGACTGCCTTTGAAGCCGAATCTTTTGCATTGGAAAATTTCACTATCGTTCGGGCAGTGATCACCGGAACAATTCTCGTAACGCCAAGCTCTATACACTTTTGTATGATATAATCCATTTTGTCAGCCTTCGGGATCCCCTGGAATAGAGTTATCTCAATGGGAGGCTCAGTCCGGTTAGGCCTTGCAGTGGTGATTTTAGTCAAAATACTATCCTTTGCAATCTGTTCAATGACCACCTCATAATCCGTTCCGGATCCGTCGGAAAGCTCTAGAATATCTCCGGACACAGCTCTGAGGACATTACCGATATGACGAACATCCTCACCTGTTATTAATATGCTTCCGCTATTCAAATCAACACTATCGGGATTTATAAAGAATCTTGACATTTAAAAACAATCGCCACCCATTCGCCCATTTCATCTACATTTATCAATTGAAAACCCAATGCGGTATATGCCTTAATAACATCCTCTTTCCGTTCCTTGATGATTCCTGAGGTGAGCAGGATACCCCCTTGCTTAAGATAACCCGGTACCAGCTCCGATATTCCTATAACCACATCTGCTATAATGTTTGCAACCATGATGTCAGCCTTCTGCGGCGCCAGATCTGACAGTACGCCCTTGCTGACGGAAATCATATCGGACACATCATTGATGGTGCAATTCTCCTTCGAAACACGGACCGCAACCTCGTCGATATCAACAGCCTCCGCATGGGCCGCGCCTAACTTGACTGCTATAATAGAAAGGATTCCTGTCCCACAACCCACATCAATGACCTTATCGCCTGGTCTCACATGTTTCTCAAGCAATTGCGAACAAAGTCTGGTTGTCTCATGGGTGCCGGTACCAAACGCCATCCCGGGATCCAGTTCAATCACGATTTCGCCGGACTGCTTTTCATACTCTTCCCAGCTTGGTTTGATCACTACACTATCTGATATGTGAAAAGGCTTGTAGTGCTTTTTCCATGCTGTTGACCAATCCTCGTCGTCTACCATCTTATAGCCGGCATATCCTTTGCCGACTTCAAGAAACTGTGATATAAACTTCAACTTTTCTTTTACCAGTCCGGATAACTCATCAGGCGTCATCGCCTCGTTAAAATATGCTTTAACCGTAACCTCAGTACCCAGTGAATTCATAAACTCCTGATCTGCATAATCAAGCGAGTTCGGACTTTCGATCTGTCTTCTGATCTCATTGGGATCTTCGATAACCACACCGCCGGCTCCAATTGTGCTCAGCATTTCTGATACCGCATCGCTGGCTTCCTCTGTCGTCTTTATTATAACTTCAGTCCACTTCATTCATTTTCCTCCTGCGTATAATCCGCACCCGTACTGCTGAGTATAATCTACACCCTTACTGCTGCGAGTCCATAAGTCATCTCTACATCCCCAGCGCATCCTTCATTTTATTGAAAAAGCTCTTGCGATTTTCGCAGGTCTCATCACCGCTTATTTCAGCATATTCCCTTAGAAGCTCCTTTTGCTTTTCATTCAGCTTCTTTGGAACATCAATTTCAACCTTCACATACTGATCGCCTCTGCCATTTCCCCTTAAATGCGGGATTCCTTTACCCTTAAGCCTGAAGATAGAACCAGTCTGTGTCCCCTCCTGTATATCGTACTTCACCCTGCCGTCCAGTGTAGGAACCTCCAGCTCTGCTCCCAATGCCGCCTGAGTAAATGTGATCGGCATTTCGCAGACAACATCATTGCCCTGTCTTTTGAAAATAGCATGGGGCTTCACATTGATTGTAATATATAAATCTCCTGTAGGTCCGCCCTTGAGGCCTGGGTCGCCCTCGCCTCTCATGGAAAGCGTCTGTCCATCATCAATACCTGCAGGTACACCAACCTTCTTTTTCACTGTCTTACGGACCTTACCCTTCGCATTACATGTCGGACATGGATTAACAATGATCTTACCTTCACCGCGGCATACGTCACAGGCCTTGACATTAACAAATTGCCCGAATGGTGTGCTCTGCTTATACTGCACCTGCCCTGTTCCATTACAGTGCTTGCATGTCGTAGGACTTGTACCCTCTTTAGCACCTGAACCCTTACAGCTTGTGCAGGTTTCATTTCTGTTTATGGTAATTTCCTTCTCAGTGCCAAATGCAGCCTCTTCAAAGGTTATCTCAAGCGAATACTTCAGATCTGTGCCTTTTTGCGGGCCGGATCTGCTTCTGGATGAGCGGCCGAAGCCCCCACCTCCGAAAAATGATTCGAATATATCTCCTATACCACCAAAATCAAAATCTCCAAAGCCTGCGCCTGCACCACCAAAGCTGTTCGGATCCACACCAGCATGGCCGAACTGGTCATATCTGGACTTTTTCTGATTATCACTGAGCACCTCATAAGCCTCGCTAACTTCTTTAAACTTGGCCTCTGCGGTTTTATCTCCGGGATTCACATCAGGATGGTACTGCTTTGCAAGCTTCCTGTAAGCTTTCTTTATATCAGTGTCAGATGCTCCTCTTCCAATCTCCAGCACCTCATAATAGTCTCTTTTGGACTGCGGCAAAATACAACAACTCCAATCACGTCTTTATTGTCAGATACAGCAAACTGCAATATTATATCATGATTCTTATTTTTTATCATGATATAATATCGCAATTTACCTGTTTAAACCCAAAAGTGGGACACTGAAGATTTTCATCCATTAGCCAGTGTCCCTCTTTATATAATTACTTATTTCTTGTCATCCTCGTCGACTACTTTATAATCAGCATCGTACACATTATCTTGTGCCGGTCCCTGATCACCGTGGTTTGCTCCACCTCCGAAATCCGGACCTCCTTCGAAACCGGGACCGGCGCCGGGGTTCGGTCCACCTGCTGCATCCGGGTTTTGCTGGTATATCTTTGAGGATATATCATAGAATGACTGTGTCAATGTCTCACTTGCTGCTTTGATCTTCTCTGTATCAGTTCCCTTCAATGCTTCTTTCACATTGTTAATCTCAGTCTCAATCTTCGCCTTATCATCAGCACCCAACTTATCTCCAAGATCCTTGATTGTCTTCTCAGACTGATAGACCATTGAGTCGGCATTATTCCTGACTTCGATTTCTTCTTTGCGCTTCTTATCCTCTGACGCAAATTTCTCCGCATCCTTGACAGCCTGATCAATATCAGCATCAGTCAGATTAGATGAGGCCGTGATTGTAACCTTCTGCTCATTACCTGTACCAAGATCCTTTGCTGAAACATGTACTATACCATTGGCATCAATATCAAAGGATACTTCTATCTGAGGAACTCCCCTTGGCGCCGGTGGGATACCGGTCAACTGGAATCTTCCTAATGTCTTATTGTACTGTGCCATTTCTCTCTCGCCCTGCAGAACGTGGACCTCAACACTGGTCTGACCGTCTGCTGCCGTAGAGAATACCTGGCTCTTCTTTGTAGGTATAGTTGTATTCCTATCGATCAGTTTTGTGAATACACCACCAAGTGTTTCAATACCAAGCGACAAGGGAGTGACATCCAGCAGGAGCAGATCCTTGACTTCACCTGTGAGAACACCTGCCTGAATAGCTGCGCCGACTGCCACACACTCGTCAGGATTGATGCCTTTGAACGGTTCTTTTCCTAAATATTTTTTAACAGCATCCTGAACTGCCGGTATCCTTGTTGATCCACCAACAAGTAGAATCTTATCAATCTTGTCGGGTGTCAACCCTGCGTCCTGCATTGCCTGTCTGGTGGGTCCCATTGACTTTTCAACCAGATCTGCGGTCAATTCGTCAAACTTAGCTCTTGTAAGTGTAATGTCAAGATGTTTCGGTCCAGAAGCATCTGCTGTAATGAAAGGCAGATTTACGTTGGATGTAGCTACACCTGAAAGCTCGATCTTTGCTTTCTCAGCCGCTTCCTTAAGACGCTGCATTGCCATCTTGTCATTTCTGAGATCAATGCCATTTTCGCGTTTAAATGTGTCTGCCAGATAATCCATGACCCTCTGGTCAAAATCATCGCCGCCAAGTTTGTTGTTGCCATGAGTTGCAAGCACTTCGAATACGCCATCACCGATCTCAAGTATTGATACGTCAAATGTTCCGCCGCCAAGGTCGTAAACCATAATCTTCTGGTCGCTTTCCTTGTCGAGCCCATATGCAAGAGCTGCCGCAGTCGGCTCATTGATGATCCTCATGACTTCAAGTCCTGCTATCTTACCGGCATCCTTCGTAGCCTGTCTCTGAGCATCACTGAAATATGCGGGTACAGTAATAACCGCCTGAGTGATCGTCTCACCAAGATAAGCCTCGGCATCTGCCTTCATCTTCTGCAGTACCATGGATGAAATCTCTTGAGGTGTATATGTTTTATCGTCGATTTTTATTTTTTTGTCGGTACCCATTTCTCTTTTAATAGAAATAATGGTCCTTTCAGGATTTGTAATTGCCTGTCTTTTTGCAACCTGTCCAACCAGTCTTTCACCTGTTTTTGAAAATGCGACTACGGACGGAGTAGTTCTGTTTCCCTCGGGATTAGCAATAACGACCGGCTCTCCGCCTTCCATTACCGCTACGCACGAATTCGTAGTTCCCAAATCTATACCTATTACTTTTGCCATAATATACCTCCCAATTTTTTACAAATAATTATATTTTGAATTAAAATAATTCACAACTTTTATTCAGCTCCGGTATGCTTCACATCGTCAGTTCGCAACCTTCACCATGCTGTACCGAATCACCTTGTCCTTATAAATATAGCCCTTCTGGAATTCCTCGACAACGGTATTATGTCCGACAGTATCATCCTCCACATGCATTACAGCATTATGACGCATAGGATCAAACTGTTGATTCACGGCTGCAATTTCCTCAACGCCAATGCATTTAAATGTTTCCATAAACTGCTTTAATACCATGTCGACTCCATCCTTGAGTGCCAAAGCAGAACTATCTGCGGAAATGGCCTGAATAGCTCTCTCCACATTATCCAATACAGGAAGGAAAGCACATACCACATCGCTTACTGCGTCAGTATATAACGCTTCCTTCTCTTTCGCCGACCTTTTCTTGAAGTTATCAAACTCGGCAGCAGTCCTTTGAAGCTTGTCAAGATACTCTGTACACTGCTTTGTCTTCTCCTCAAGTTCTCTCTTGATGCTCTGAAATTCGTCCGAATTTATATCGTCCGATCCCATATCATCCAACTTTGTCCCGTCCAGCTTTATATCGCCTGAGTCCATCACCTTGGAATTCAATTCTTCTGATCCTGATGTTTTCTTCTCCATTTCTTCTATATCTGTCCCTTTCATATTTTCAGCCTCGCATGCCTCTGCTCGCATATGCTGTTTTCTTCCACCCATGTCTTCCCTCTCATCCTTTGGTATTTTCCCCTCCAGTCGATTATCGTACCTTCAGAGAATGTTGCTCCGTCCTGCAGATTACCCATAACCACTTTACTCCGGGCCAAGCAATCTGTTGATTTCTGCACTCATAAACTTCCTGATGTAGCTCATTGCTGATATTACCTTTGGGTACTCCATCCTTGTAGGCCCGATAATACCGATTGTGCCAAAAAAACTATCTGCAATATTGTAATTTGCAGTAATAAGGCTGCAATCCTGGATACCTGTCAAATCATTTTCCGAACCAATCCTGATAACGATTCCACCTGTATCGGATGCATCGAACAATATCCTGCCGATACTTGTCTTCTCATCCAGCATACTCATGAATTCCTTTGCCTTCAGAATATCTCTGAACTCAGGGTGGTTCAATATGTTTGTTGTACCCTCAACATAAACTTCCGTGCTGTCTACCTGGTTAATACAATCAGCAACACCTTGCAGTATCGGCAATAGAATCTCCGCCGACAGGCCAATCTCTTTTTCAATCTCAAGAATCAGCTTCCGGTTGACCTTTTCAATCGTCAGCCCGTTCATTTTATTGTTCAGCGCATTGGAAACCATGATAAGCGTATCCGGCTGGACATGTTCGGATATTTTGACCAGATTGTTACGAACAACACCTGCATTGGTAACAACGATGACCATCGCCTTGCCCACTTCTATTGGTACCACCTGCAAAGCCTTAATGGTACTTGTCTTCATCTGCTGTGTCACAGCCATTGAGGTGTATTTGGTAAAGCGTGACAAAACAGCAGAGGCCTGTCTGATCAATTGGCTCATTTCATTAATATGCAGCTCCATCGCCAACCTGATCTTCTCGATCTCCTCCTGATGAAGGTCATAAACCTGCATCAACTGATCTACATATAAACGGTAACCTTTGTCGGAAGGAATCCTGCCTGCAGATGTATGCGGTTGTGCAAGATATCCCATCTCCTCAAGATCCGACATTTCATTTCTGATCGTTGCTGAACTTAATCCAAGTTCATGCTTTCTGGCAATTGTCCTTGAACCGATCGGCTCAGCCGTATCAATGTAGTCATCGATGATGGCTTGAAGAATCTTTTTCTTTCTCTCATCCATATTCATCTCATACACTCCCGTAAAAAAATCTCACCGAAACAATTCATAGTATATATACGTTTCGATTTAATTATTTGTTTGTTAGCACTCTAAGCTATCGAGTGCTAATATACATTAAAAATACCACCTTGGAATTTATTTGTCAAGATGTATTTGATAAAAGCTAATTGCGATACAACCATGTTCAGCCGCAATGCAACCATGTTCAACTGCAATCGAAAGTGAGCAAAAATTCAAGTTATGGGCGACCAGTCGCTCGATTTTCTGGTAATTTAGCTCAATAATGCAGCTTAATCCCTATTTATGTAATCCAATCTTGCAATATATACCGTTTTTTCAGAAATTTCTGTCCAAAAGTGAAAATTCTGCTCACTTCACTAGTTTTCATTGAACTATATGAATTCCATAAACGCTTCATTTGCAAAATCCAGACCTTTCACAGATAGTCTGTAGGAATTAGAATTCTCATCAAAAATAATCAGCCCTTTTCTTACGAGGTTATCCAGCTCCTTCCCATAAATAGAGCGAAGGCTATGTCCAAACCTTTCTGCAAACTCCTTCTCAAAAACGCCATCAGTCAGGCGCAGTCCCAGTATCATGAACTCAGACATAGCCTCCTGCCTGCCGATAAACTGTGTTTCAGCATGATCGATGAATTGCATATCACTCTGCAGATCGTTCTGCATTTCAGTCTGCGGATTGTGCCGGGAATCAGTCTCGATAACCTTCCGCATATCACTCTGCATTTCAGTCTGGGAATCCTTACGTATATCTTTCCACATATCCTTCCGCAGATTACTCTCCACGGCCTCAATATACTTCTCTATTCCTGACACATTGCTGAACCGGGTGCTACTCAGAAAAGAATGTGCACCCGCCCCGAAACCCGCATACTCATGAGCCTTCCAATAGACGAGATTATGCTTGCATTCATATCCCGGCCTGGAAAAATTCGAGATCTCATACTGTCGGAAGCCCTTCTTTGCGAGTGCTTCAACTGTATAATGATACATTTGCCTATCCAGTTCATCCTCTGCTGGTTTCAACATCCCGGCAGCAAGCCGATCTCCAAAGACAGTACCTTCCTCTATCTTTAGGTCATAGCAGGACAGATGCGTCAAAGGAGACACTGAATCCACATTCAATTCCTCAGCCCGTTCATGCTCTCCGCTCTTGTCTCCAGCCCGTAGGCTCTGCAACGAAGTTACTGCCTCAAGTGTATCAGCCCAATCTTCAAGTGTCTGACCGGGTAGCCCAAATATCAGATCAGTGTTGATATTTCGAAAACCCGCTCTATATGCAGCATCAATATTTTCAATATACTGTTGCCTATTGTGGATCCTCCCGAGATCCTTCAGCAATCTGTCCTGCCAGGCTTGTAGTCCGATACTTAACCTATTAACCCCGGCATCTCTATATGACTTCAGATTTTCATATGTCAATGTCCCTGGATTGCTTTCCATGCTGATCTCGGCATCGCCGTCCAGCAGCATGTATTTCGAGCATACTTCAAGCAAACCTGTGATATACTTCGGGTGCACTAAAGAAGGTGTACCCCCTCCGATAAAAATAGACCGCACAGGCCGCTTTCCAATAATATCCACCCTATACCTTATCTCTGAAAAAAGCGCATCAAAATAAGAGCCGGCAAGGTGTTCCCTGCCGGAATAGGAATTAAAATCGCAGTAATAACATTTTGATTTACAAAAGGGTATATGAATATATACTCCAATACTATTGTCCATAAAACCACCTTATTGCCAGTGCCTGCCTGGTCCAGCATAATCAAGCTTAATTTCATCCGCCAGGGCCATCCTCCAAGCACCAGCCTAATTTAGCTATATTCACCAGCCTAGTCCAGCTTCAGCACGCTCATGAATGCCTCCTGCGGCACTTCCACCGAGCCAACCTGGCGCATGCGCTTCTTGCCTTCCTTCTGCTTCTCCAGCAGCTTTTTCTTTCTGGTTATGTCGCCTCCATAGCACTTGGCCAAGACGTCCTTTCGATAGGCACCAACCGTCTCCCGAGCAATAATCTTTCCACCGATACAAGCCTGTATCGGAACCTCAAACTGATGTCTCGGTATGGCATCCTTTAACTTCTCGGCAATCCGGCGACCTCTGGCATAAGCTTTTTCTGAGTGAACAATAAATGAAAGTGCATCAACCATTTCTCCGTTGAGTAATATGTCCAGCTTCACCAGATCGGACTCTCTGTAGCCTGACATCTCGTAGTCAAAAGATGCAAAGCCCTTTGTCCTGGATTTCAATGCGTCAAAAAAATCATAAATGATCTCATTTAGTGGCATCTCATAGGTCAAAATAACTCTGGACGCATCCATATATGACATATCCTTATAGATACCGCGCCTTTCTTGTGAAAGCTCCATAATGCTGCCCACATATTCAATGGGTGTCATGATGGTCGCTTTGATAATAGGCTCCTCCATTTTATCTATTGACATAATATTAGGCAGATTTGTTGGATTGTCTATTTCCAGAACATCTCCATTATTCATTTTAATTTTATAAATAACGCTGGGCGCTGTGGTGACCAGATCAAGATCATATTCTCTCTCAAGTCTTTCCTGTATAATCTCCATATGCAAAAGGCCCAGGAATCCGCATCTGAATCCGAATCCAAGCGCAACCGATGTTTCAGGTTCAAACGTGAGAGATGCATCATTGAGCTGCAATTTCTCCAAAGCATCTCTAAGATCGCCATACCTTGCTCCGTCTGCAGGATAAATCCCACAGAAAACCATGGACAGCACTTTCTTATAACCAGGCAGCGGTTCAGCTGCAGGCCTGTTCGCCAGTGTAACTGTGTCACCCACCCGTGTATCCCGTACGTTCTTTATGCTGGCCGAAATATAGCCAACATCTCCGGCAAGAAGTCCACTGCATGGTGAGTACTGGCCCGGTCTGAAATATCCAACCTCATTGACCACGAACTCCTTTTTCGTATACATCATGCGAATCGTATCACCCTGTTTGACGGAACCCTCCATAAGCCTGATGTGTACGATAACGCCTTTATAGCTGTCATAAAATGAATCGAAGATAAGCGCCTTAAGCGGAGCATTTTCATCTCCTGCAGGAGCGGGTATCTGTTTTACGATCTGTTCCAGGACCGCTTCAATATTAATTCCGTTTTTAGCTGAAATCTCCGGAGCATCTTTACAGTCCAAACCGATAACATCTTCGATTTCCTTTTTCACATGCTCCGGCTGTGCACTGGGCAGATCAATTTTATTAATCACAGGCATGATTTCCAGATTATGATCCAGTGCAAGATAAACATTTGCAAGTGTCTG
>JAEYRF010000106.1 GCA_023409615.1 Bacillota bacterium
TGCATGTAATATGTCCACTTGTCTTGTGTATGGAATCAGCATATTGAGTTGCAAAATCGCCAAGTTCGCCAATCGGAGAATATTTTTTTAGTATCACTTCGCCTTCTTTGTCAGTGAATATTTCTAGGGGGTCGCCTTCTCGTATTCTCAATGTTCTTCTGATTTCCTTGGGTATTACTACCCTACCCAAATCATCAATTCTCCGTACAATACCGGTTGCCTTCAATGTCGTTACCTCCTTTTAAATGTTTTAAAGGGAATTCGCACCCTTAAGTTGCTAAACATCCTTCTTAACTGGATTGTTTCTTACTGCCTTTTTAGTATTAATATTTTATTGGAGTTTTATACATAAGAGGCGATTTGTGAAAAGTGAAAAACATGTTGGTATAAAACCCACAAGTTTTTACCGGATGGACTTCCAAAAAAAATTACAATTTAAAAGGACTGCCTTGGCAGGCAGTCCCTGGTAAACAGAATAGTCTTGTGATAGATCCTGAAAATTACTTAATTGACTCGTAGATTGAGTCATTAACTTTATAATCAGCTTCCTTTACCCAATCGGCAAGCTTTTGCTCGTAAAGCTTTATCTTAATGAATGATGTTCCGTATTCATTATATTCCTTTGCACATTTCAAGCTGACAGGTTCACCCTCTGCATATTTTTCCTCTGTCTTAATTATGTGATACCCCACATCTGTTTCGACAGGCTCTTCAGTAAACTTGCCGGGCTCTAGTGCAAATGCAGCATCTTTGAATTCTGGATAAAAAGAGGCCGTTCTCCCAAACATATAGTCCCCGCCCCTGTCTTTTGATCCTGGATCTTCTGAGTTTTCAACGACAAGTGCTGTAAAGTCCTCACCGGCTTTCAGTCTGACGATTAACTCTTCCGCTTTCTTTTTAGCAGCATCCTTAACTTCCTGTGTTGTGTCTTCAGTAAAGTTGCCAACAAGAATGTGTCTTGCCCAGACTGCTTCTTCAGTGCCCGATCTGAGTTCTGTATCTTCTTTATACCATTCTGGATTTGTGCCGTAATACTTATCAACATCAGCATCCGCATCAGAGATAGCGTTAATTTCCTGATACTGATATTTTTGTACAATATAGCTCTGAATCTGCGCATTTCTCAGTACATCTATATCAAATCCATACTCTGCTTCAAATGCCTTATTGGCCTTTATCTTATTTCCTTCGCCATAAACATCGATGATGCTCTTTTTAATGTAGTCGTCAAGGTTTTTCGTTTCTTCAGCCGTCAAATCGATCTTTGCATCTTTCGCCTTGATGTATTGTACCTTTGTGTCTTTTAATGTAGCCAGTGCCTTCTTCTTTGCTACTTCACCGGCGTCCTCGCCGCCTATTTTAGTTGCCCAGAAGATCTCCTCACTGATTGTGGGATCTACGTAATAGGCCTCAGCATACATGATCTGTCTCTGGTATTCCAGCTGATACTTAAATTCGTTTGCGGTGATTTTCTGACCGTCTATTGTAGCGACGACACTATCCGCATTCAACAGTATCACAAGACCAATTGCAATAACAATAATAACAGCAACAGCAATCAGCCCGTATTTCACAAATATTGGAACCCTGCCTTCTGATGCTTGAAGACTTTTATTATTAGATTTTACATCTTTCTTATCCAAAGTATTCTCTCCCTGTCTAATTCATTTATTCAGTTCATATTGATTAACTACATTATAATAGATAATCACTGTACTTCAAAGCTTTTTAAATCCTGTAACAAAATTTTAATATTGTCCAGCAGACTTGACCTTTGTCCGGGCAATACCCGCAAAACAAGATAAGGCGTCGTACCGGCATTGAAAAGAAGCTGTCGCTTATACTTTTCTGCTGCTTTTCCAATCGCCCGGAAGTTAATATTCTTTGCATTTGCTATGCTGAATATAATTGTTTCGTTTTTTTCCGACACAGATGAAAAATCCAGATCATGAGCAAGCGCTTTGATATGTGCAATTTTTATGAGATTCTCCGCAGGGCCGGGAATCTCTCCATATCTATCCGTCAGTTCATCATGTATGTCCAGTACATCCTGCTCATCGCGTATAGCGGCAATCTTTTTATACATTTCAATTTTCTTGCCCTCTGCACCGATGTAGCTATCATCAATATAGGCACTTATATTGAGTTCAATAGTGATCTCAGCCTCTTCCCTCTTCACCGGTTCGCCCTTCAATTCCCTGACAGCCTCATCCAGAAGCCTGCAATACATGTCATACCCCACCGACTCCATATGTCCGTGCTGCTCAGAACCCAGCAAATTACCGGCGCCGCGGATCTCCATATCGCGCATGGCGATCTTAAAACCCGAACCCAACTCTGTAAATTCCTTTATTGCCTGAAGTCTTTTTTCAGCAATCTCAGTTACAATCTTATCTTTTTTATATGTGATATATGCATATGCAAGCCGATTCGAACGCCCAACTCTGCCCCTAAGCTGGTAAAGCTGTGCCAGACCCATCCTGTCAGCATCCTCGACAATTATCGTGTTAACATTGGGCATATCAAGGCCTGATTCAATGATGGTGGTACATACAAGTACGTCAAACTCGCCTCTGATAAAACTCATCATCACATCCTCAAGTTGTCTTTCATCCATCTGTCCGTGAGCAACAGCAATTCTTGCCTCCGGAACCATCATCTGAAGTTCGGAGGCTCTGATATCAATGGTACGAACACGATTATACAGGTAAAAAACCTGACCCTGCCTTCCGATTTCCCTGATGATAGCATCTTTCACCACATCTTTGTTGTACTCCATCACATATGTCTGTACAGGATATCTCTCTTCCGGAGGGTCCTCTATTACACTGATGTCGCGAATCCCAACCAATGACATGTGTAACGTACGAGGTATAGGTGTTGCTGTAAGCGTCAGTACATCGACGCCAGGTGCAAAATTTTTCAGTCGTTCCTTGTGGGCTACGCCAAAGCGCTGTTCTTCATCAACAACAAGAAGCCCCAGTTCCTTGAAATGTATATCCTTCTGCAGAAGTCTGTGCGTGCCGATCAGGACATCTACATTTCCCGTTTTTACATCCTTTAAGATTCTTTTCTGGTCAGACTGGGTGCGAAAACGGCTGATGACATCCACTGTGACCGGAAAATCCTTCAACCTTTCAACAAAGCTGTTATACTGCTGTTGGGCCAGAACAGTCGTTGGAACCAGATATGCAACCTGTCTGCCATCCATAGCCGCCTTAAAAATGGCACGTATGGCCACTTCGGTCTTTCCGTAGCCTACATCGCCACATAACAGCCTCTCCATAACTCTGCCGGATTCCATATCTTCCTTGATTTCTTCAATGCATTTTAACTGATCGTCCGTTTCCTCATATGGAAACTGTTCCTCAAACTGCTTCTGCCAAACGGTATCTTTCGAGTAAGCAAACCCTTTTGCAGCCTGCCTTTGGGCATATATCCTGATAAGTTCTGCAGCCAGCTCCCTCAGCGATTCCTTCACCCTGCTTTTTGTCTTGATCCAGTCTGATCCACCGAGTTTACTGACTTTTGGTTGTTTCCCCTCGGAACCGATATATTTCTGAATCAGATCCAACTGGTTGGTGGGTATATATAGAAAAGCCCCATCCTGATAGCGGATCTTCAGATAATCCTTTTTTACGCTCTCGACCATAAGCTTCTCAATGCCTATGTACTGACCGATCCCATGAGCCTGATGAACCACATAATCACCGACACTCAGATCTGAAAATAAACTGATCGGGCGTCCTTTGTGTTTGCTCGAAGTTTTAGCAAGCTTCTTTCTATCCTGTCCAAATACCTCTTTATCACTGACCACAACAAACCCGATGGTAGGATATTCAAATCCCCTGTTCACGCTGCCATGGGTAATGACAACCTGTCCGGGCTGTACAGGTTCGGCGGCGGTATCCGTATATACAGCTTCGATATTCTTCTCAAACAAAGTTTCCCGCAGTCGCTCCCCGCGCCCCCTTGTTCCGGAAAGCAGCAACACCCTGTTCTTATCCTTCTTCCAACCGGCAAGACTTCCTGCCAGCAAATCAACATTACCCTGAAAAGAGCCCATAATCCTGCATGGAATATTATATACAACACCGTTTATAAGCTGGTTCTCTGCATGGATCATATTCATGCTGAGAACTTTTTTCCTTTCAGTCTTTAGCAGGATTGTTTCGTAATCAAAATGCATGCTCCTAAGTTGAGGCAGCAACTGTCCCTTTTCGAGCATAGCCTTACATATCTCGCCATGCTCAAGCAGCAGATTATCCAGCCTCTGCTTTTGCCTGAACGGTTCGTCCATAAATACAAGCGGATCACCCACCGCATAATCCAGAAGAGAAAACGCCGGATCTGCAATATATGGAATATACCTGTCGATTCCCGGGAAATACCAAGATTCCTTCAGTCGTTCCATATCACCATTGACTCTCTGGGTAAGGCTTTGATTCTTCTTCCCCACCTGTATCATATCAGCTCCAATGGCTGCTATGATTTCCTTCTTCCTCACGGGAGCATAAATTATCTCACGAGCCGGTATAATCCTTACACTGTCTATTTGACCTGTTGATCGCTGAGTATTAACATCAAACATTCGAATGGAGTCGATTTCGTCCCCGAACAATTCCAGCCGTACTGCATTTTCTGCATCTATTGAAAAAATATCAATGATACCGCCCCGCACTGCATATTGGCCATGCCTTTCGACGTATTCCACTCTCTCATAGGCCATCATAATAAGCTTGCGTGTAAGATCCTCCAGATCTATCCGGCTATGATAATCGATTTCTATTATCCCGCTGTTTAAAAGATCCGGATGGACCAACTTGTGAGAAATGGCTTCCACAGACGTTATCACCAGGGCATAATCACCCCTGCTGACACGATCAAGGACCATAAGCCTTTGATAAACAGTATCATAGCTCTTGGCTTCTACGTCATAGAGCATGATCTCCTTGGCGGGATAAAACAGAACATCTTCGCCAAGAAAAAAAGAAAAGTCCTCAAATAACTTTCTGGCCTGCATTTCATTATGGGCAACAAAAATGCCCTTCTGTCTTGAATGGTGGCAAAGGGCATAACAAATATGAGCCTTCTGAGACTCAGAGGGCCCAATAATATTTACAGGCCTTTTATAGTTCATTACAGATGACAAGACCTGTTTGTATTCTTCCAATTCAAGCAAAGGAGTGACAAAATTTATCATAAAACCTTCCACACTTGTGCTTTAAGTTACTTTACCGTTCTCCATTGTACAGGTTCATTGCAGCTTCAACACCGGAGTGAATAATTGCCGCAGAAGCCTCTGCCGCTCTTTCAATACTCTTTGCGACCTCGGCTCTTTCTTCTGCATTGAATTTGCTCAGCACATAGTCTGCCAGATCCCACTCCTCCGGTGCTTTTCCGATTCCTATCCGGATGCGCGGGAATTCGTCGGACCTAAGTTGATATATAACGGATCTCATTCCGTTATGAGTGCCGGAACTGCCTTTCGGGCGAATCCTTATCGTACCAACAGGAAGATCCACATCATCATATATTACAATAAGGTTCTCCATCGGCAGTCTGTACCATTCGGCGATTTCATAGATGCTCTCCCCACTGAGGTTCATAAACGTCTGCGGCTTGACAAGAATAACCCGCTCGCCCTTTATGATGCCATCTCCTGTAAGGGCTTTGTGCTTCAGGCGGTTCACCTTAATTCCAAATTTAGCGGAGAGAACATCTATTGCACTGAACCCGACATTGTGTCTGGTGTTCTCATATTTTTTACCCGGATTTCCCAATCCGACAATAACGGTCAGTTTCTCCAATGCAGCACCCCCGTATGGCTCATTCCTTCTGAGTAAAAATTGTGCTGATGGATATGTCACCATATATTCTTTCTATCGCCTCTGCAAATATAGCAGCAACAGAAAGTGAAGTAAGTTTTTTAGTAGGCTTACCCTCCGGGAGTGGAATAGTATTGAGCATAACCAATTCCTTGATACAGGACTCTTCAATCCTGTCACAGGCCGGCCCTGAAAGCACTCCGTGTGTACAGCAAGCATACACTTCTTTTGCGCCCATATCCATTAACGCATTGGCGCCATTTACTATGGTTCCTCCTGTGTCAATCAGGTCATCGATCAGAACAACTCTCTTATTATTTACATCTCCGACCACATTCATAATCTCACTGACGTTGGCCTTCGGCCTTCTCTTATCGATGATTGCAATGGGTATATCAAGCCACTCGGCAAATTTCCTTGTACGGGTAACACTGCCTACATCAGGAGATACAGCTACCACATCACTGGTGTCTCCAAAAAGCTTCTTAAAGTAACCGGTCATAGCAGGCACTCCAAGCAGGTGATCCACCGGGATGTCAAAAAACCCCTGAAGCTGCGGAGTGTGTAAATCCATTGTCAACACCCTGTCAGCTCCGGCAACTGTAATCAAGTTTGCAACCAGCTTGGCGGAGATTGGATCTCTCGCCTTTGCCTTTCTATCCTGACGTGCATACCCGAAATAAGGCATTACAGCAGTGATTCTGCCTGCGGATGCCCTTCTTAATGCATCTATAATAATTAGAAGTTCTACAAGGTTATCATTGACAGGAGTACATGTGGATTGTATCACGAATACATCGGATCCCCTGACAACCTCGCCGATATTAATGGCACATTCGCCATCGCTGAATTTTCCAACGGTTGCAACTCCCAAAGGTAATCCTATCTTCTCTCCGATTTCCTCAGCCAGAGCCCGGTTTGAGTTTCCTGAAAATATTTTGATGTCTTTACCGTGCAGATTCATTTCAATGCTCCTTTATTGTTATGATGTATTATCTTAAAGCTTGCTGCCTCTTCTTTCAAGAATGCCGGATGCCTGCCGAAGCTGTACCTGATCATTGATCCCAAGCACCTCATCACTATCTTCAATTTTATATACACCTACACAATACCCTTTTGACAAGATAATCTCAAGTGTATCAGTAAGGTAATATTCGCATTGGTCATTATCGTTCTTTAAAAGCTGAAGTGCATCGGCCAGTTCCTTCGATGAAAAAACATACATTCCGGAATTTATCTCCCGGATTGCTCTTTCACTCTCGCTGGCATCGCGATGTTCTACTATTTTTGCAAAATTCCCCTCACGGTCCCTGAGTATACGTCCGTATCCGTAAGGATCCGGCAAATCCGCTGTGAGAACTATAGCTTTATAGTTTCCATTTTTCATATATTCAATTGCATTTCTTATTGTCTTAGCAGAAATGAGTGGTGTATCACCACATAGCACTACTATAGAGCCGTCTCCGCCTAAATAACGGCTGGCCTGCTGTACAGCATGTCCGGTGCCAAGGCGCTGCTCCTGCATTACATAATCGACCTTGTTCCCCATACATTCCATCACTTGTTCAGCCTTATGTCCAACTATGACAACACACTTTTCAATGCCTGCATCGCGTGCTGCTTCATATACCCATTCTATCATTGCCTTGCCGTTCACATTGTGGATGACCTTTGCTATATCCGATTTCATCCTCTTTCCTTCACCGGCAGCAAGAATCAGGGCGGTAACATATCCCATATTAGTGTTTATCCTTTCAGGTTCCGCATCTATTATTACACTATTTATAGCTTATTTCAACACAAAAAAGACACTTCATTGTAAAGTGCCTTTATAAGTCTACTCTTCAGCTGTCGTTGTCGAAATATATTTATCAAGTATGGCCTTCTGAATTTTATCTCGGGTAACTGCGTTGATGGGGTGTGCAATATCCTTAAACTCACCGTCGGGTGTTTTACGGCTTGGCATCGCTATGAACAGGCCGCTCTGGCTCTCAATAACCTTGATATCATGAACTACGAACTCATTATCAAAGGTTACCGATACGACCGCTTTCATTTTGCCCTCAACGTCTATCTTTCTAATGCGGACATCTGTGATTTCCATAAGCTGCTCCCACCTTCCTTATAATAGTGTACTTTTATATATTCTATAAAAAAAATTATTTTCCTTCTTATCTTTTACAATTTTAATATTCATTCGTATTTGCTTGGTCTGATAATTGTGATCCCATGCTCTTCATCCACATAATCGAGTGTTAATAAAGAAAACCATCTATCAACCAGCTTTCTGGCTGGCTCAGCTGTCTGTATCAGCACACCAATTCCCGCCACTTCACAGTTGAATTCGCGGGATAGTTCCAAAATGCCTTTTGCAGTCCCTCCACCCTTCATAAAATCATCAATAAAAAGCAGCCTGGAATTACGTTTCAATGATCGAAGCGGCAGAACCATGGTCTGAATTTTTTTAGAAGATCCGGAAATATAATTGATGTTCACCGATGCGCCATCGGTAGCTTCATTGTAATGTCTGACTATGACCAACGGTATATTCATGTATCTGGCTGTCATGAACGCAAGTGGTATACCCTTGGTTTCCACTGTAACCACATAGTCAATATTCTTGCCATAAAAACAACCCGCGAAGACTCTGGCAATATCTGATACGACATCAGGATTATATATGATGTCATGCATGTATAAATATCCCCCGGGCAATATCCTCTCCTTTTTAGCCAGTTCCAGACTTAGGCTTTCTGCAAGCTTTAGTCTCATCTCCTCCGAGGCTACGGGAAGATAACGAACACCGCCTGATGCGCCCGCAATAGTTTCAATGGTACCAATCCCCTGTTTTTCGAGTGATCCCCGTATAATATCGATATCTTCACTGATGGATGATTTGGCGCAACCTAGCATCTCTGTAAATGTACCAAGTGTAAAAACCTTACCCGGATAGTCGCACAAGATCCTTTGCAGTGCTGATATTCTTTCATTTCTTTGAAATTTTCCCATAAGCACCACCTCTTAACAAAGATGATATAATATCCTCATATCTGAAGATATTATATCATAGAATTCCGAATGTTCTACGTTTAAATTCTATAATTGTTCGTATTTCTTATACTACTGTTTAGTGCAACTGATGCTCTTCCGGCATTGAAATGGAACCCTGTGAATATAATATATTCATATTATATATATAAATGGTCAATGCTTTGAATAAGGCTGATTATCAATTTACTTTTAAATTAATATATTGTATGATTGAGACAGAATAAAAACATATTAGGGAGTGTTATTATTTGCACGCTGACGGACTATTAGACTCAATGGAAATAAGAAGAATACATTTTACGGGTATTGGCGGAATCAGCATGAGCGGTCTTGCCGAAATACTGGTCCATCAGGGCTATATTGTAACAGGCTCTGATATGAAGTACTCAACTATAACACAAAAGCTTGAGAAGATGGGAATCAAAATAACGATCGGTCATCAGGCTGAAAATGTTACAGGTGCTGATCTCCTCATATATACTGCGGCCGTGAATAAAAATAACCCGGAACTCATTGCAGCATCTCAGATTGGCATCCCCTGCCTGGACAGGGCAACACTGCTGGGCGAGATTATGAAAAAATATCCGGCTAGCATAGCTGTGTCCGGAACCCACGGGAAAACAACCACAACATCTATGATTGCCATGATTATGCTGGAAGAAGGCCAGGATCCGACCATTCATATAGGCGGTGAGCTCAAAGCCATCGGAGGAACTACAAGGATTGGCACAAGTGATTACTTCATTGCCGAAGCCTGTGAATATTCAGGAAGCTTTTTAAAGTTTCATCCAACTCTGGCCGTTATTCTGAACATCGAATATGACCACGCAGATTATTATAAGAATTTCGGCGAGGTACGTGATGCTTTCCTGAAATTTTCACTTTTGGTACCGCAGACCGGCTATCTGCTGGTTAATGGCGATGACCGCACTGCATTGGATATTCTGGAACATGTGCCATGTAACAAGATAACTTTTGGAGTCCAAAACGAAAAATGCGACTGGGTCGCAACGAATATCATCTATGATAACAACGGCTGTGCCTCATACACTTTACTTCATCAGAATGAACCAATCTGCGATATTAAGCTGAAGGTGCCAGGCATACATAATGTAAGCAACTCTATGGCAGCAATTGCAGCAAGCAGTATTATGGGGTGTTCTCCATCCTCTGCGGTAAAAGCCCTTCAGAAATTCAGCGGAACAGGCAGGCGCTTTGAACTTAAGGGGAGAAGTGAAGGAGTTACTGTAATAGATGATTATGCCCATCATCCTACAGAAGTTGCTGCTACTTTAAAGGCAGCATCAAATTGCGATTATTCCCGGGTTTGGTGTGTTTTCCAGCCCCACACATATACACGTACGAAATTTTTAATGAATGAGTTTGCAACTGCATTTAAAGATGCTGACATCGTCATATTATCAGATATCTATGCGGCTCGGGAAGCAGACAACGGGGAGGTCAACTCCTCAATGCTTGCGGACAGGATTTCCGAAACCGGGAAAAAGATTTTATATATAAAGGAACTTGACCGGATCGCTGAATTCCTGGATAAAAATGCAGAACCCGGCGACCTCATCATTACAATGGGTGCCGGGGACATTTACAAGGTAGGCGAGATGTTTCTTGAAATCAGGAAAAAGCTCGCCGTAAGCTGACTATAAAAGACCTGCTTAGCAGGTCTTTTTTTATATCGTCATTTCTTCACGGATGTCATTGCAAAGCGTATTTCCCCTTCTGCTGCGAGCTTATCCTCTACGGTAGCTTTAACCTTTGCTTTGACAATACCCATTTTCGAGGAAAGTATCTCTGCCTCCAGACGCAATGTATCACCCGGCATGACCTGCTTCTTGAATTTCATTGCATCAATGCTGGCGAAAACACCCAGCTTTACATCATCTGATGCTCCTTCTGAACTTACGTTCTCCGCATTTACAGCTATCCCTGCTGTTTGGGCAAGTGCTTCGACAATCAGCACGCCGGGCATGATCGGAAATCCCGGGAAATGTCCCTGGAAAAACGGTTCGTTAACAGTCACATTTTTAATACCTACCGCTCTTTTGCCGGGTTCCAGCTCAATGATCCTGTCCACCAGCAAAAATGGGTATCTGTGGGGTAAGATTTTTTGAATTTCAACATTGGAAAGCATCTTTGCACCTCATTTAATTTTTGTTTATTTACTCATCGTTTATTGATTATTTACTCTAAAACCTTACAGCCTTTTACCAGTCCGGGCAATATGGTCTTTCTAAAGTATTCCGCACTGATCAGATCCGACTGGCCAAGATTTTCAATAATTATATGATATTTATTCACAAACGGATCCAGATTATTCAGCCGTACCTCGTTGACACATTCCATAAGCGCATCGATGTAGTCGGCGCACTTGAGAATCTTACCCTCTATTGTGTCATCCTTTCCATCAAACAAAATATCTCTGTAAATGCTTTTATATGGCTCCTCCACGTTGACCAGCAGGTTATCTTCTACAACTTCCTTTTCAAGAAGAGTCAACATGTCCCTGAACTCTATGTTTTTATACTTTACTGTGCTGATTATATCGCCGGTCATGGACTCAACCACATCATGATTGATCAGCTTTTTCATCAGCCTGCCCCAATCAATGGTGTTGCCATTGTACTCCTCAATCAGCGCAAGCATTTGCCCAACCTGCGATACAAAGAAGGAGTGTTCGCTGACAGTTGCTCTCTGATGCATAAAATCTGTCGACCAGCGACCCATATTATTTAATTTGCGTACAGTCTGCAGATAGTGATCCAGTCCCATAAATACCTCCTGATTAGAGATGTCCCGGCGCACCTGCCACTTTCATATATAATCATTATAACAGATTGCTATACTGTGGCTCAACAGCTTTGTTATGAATACACATTGATTCTGCGGATTGCAATCGGCTCTTCCAGAAATTTTATCCTTAAATATCTGAGAAATTTACCTTTAAGCAAAATATCTAAAAACGAGTTTACAGAACTGTCCCGGCAGTCCAATAATACTTCGAAGTTTACACCATCATTTGAAATGCTTACTTCATAAGGCTTTCTGCTTGCCTCATCGAACACTATTACTGCTCTTTCTGCGGGCTTAGAGCCTTCAAGGTCTATCATAATCCATTCACCCGGATTTTCTGACGCAGCACGCCAGGGCATATCACAGATTTCATCAGTAATATTTTTAGCAGAATAATCAGGATGCGCACTGCTGCAAAATACAGGACGGTTACTTGCTGTATTAAAGGTTTTTTCACTTTCAGGCATAGCCATAACAGAAGGCGGCGGCAAAGGCAATTTCAATACCTGATTGCTCCAGAGTTCTCCTCCCTCTGCGACAATTATAATCTCTCCGTCTGCCAGCCCCTGAGCTCTGGCAACAATCCTGTTTTCCCCGGCATAATAGGAGCGAAGCTCAATAGCTCCAAGACCTTCATAGAAATTTTCTCTTTCAGGTGACAGAATAAATGTTTTACCGGTCGGAAATATTGCACCTCCACTGACTACTTCCAGAACTACCTCCATTGTATTTGATATTCTGTTACCGTCCTTGTCAATGACTTCTACAAGAATATGCGCGTCTTCTGTGCCGTCGGTTGTAATAGACATCCTGTCGGATGAAACCCGCAACCCGTATGGAATGCCTTCTTTTACTTCCTCAGGCATCTCAATCCCCAGCAAAAGCTTTCTGTAACCATACCATGTTTTCAACGGAAGTCTGTAATAGTCGATCATTCCCAAATATCCCATGTTCCACAATATACTTCCGTGATGGAACGCACACCACAAAGCTTTTCCGGAACGCCAGGGATAATCTTCAATTTCATTGCCGCTTGGGATAAAACTGCCCGGACGCCTGGATTCCTCATAACTGCCGTATTCTGAAACAATATTGGGAAATCCCGGATCGTAAAAAATTTCAGCGCCGTCTCCGTTATAGCCTGCAATGTCACCCAGACCGTCAAACCCTCCACGCTGGGCTCCCCCAACTGCAGCAGGACGAGTCGGATCCATTTCATGGCTTACATCAACAAGACGTTTCACAAGGGCTCTTGCTTTTTCCATTAACTCAGAAGTCGAGAAAAACGGTTCATTACACATACTCCACACAATAATACTCGGATGGTTGCGATTAGTGCGTATCATTTCCTGCAAAGCACTTACACAACTCTCTTCGAATTCATACTGATCCTCTTCATTTACAGGATATGCACTGCTTGTCCAATAGCCTTCGATCTTTTGCCCCCCGGTACCCCAGAAGCAATTCTCAGACCAGAATAACAATCCCTGCCTGTCACATTCATCGGCAAATACCGTATGATGCGGATAGTGAGAACCTCTTATGAAGTTCATTCCACAGTCCTTTACCATCTTTATATCTCTGTGTATCCCTGTATGTGTAACGGCATCACTCCATCCTGCATGATCCTGATGGACATTTGCCCCATTAATCTTATAATGCTCACCATTAAGGAAAAATCCTCTATCTGATGTAAATTCAAACCAGCGAATGCCAAAAGCCGTAGTATATGAGTCGCATAATTCATCATTCAGATAAACAAAGCTCTTCAGTAAATATAAATTTGGCGTGTCAGGGTGCCATAATTCCGGGTTCACAATCCGTTCGCTCTGATTAAAAATAAAAGTGCTTTCGGGATCCAGTATTCTTACGGAGGATGTTCTGAACACCTCCTTATCCTGATATTCAACTATAGAAACCAAAGTACATTCTACTGATGAAGCAAATTCGTTCCTGACCTCGGTAGCAATAGCCACAGCAGCTTCATCCCTGGTCACTTCAGGAGTAGTAACGCTGGTTCCGTACCAGTTGATATGAACAGGCTCTGTTATCATCAGACTTACATCCCGGTATATACCTCCGTTAAACACGTGCTCTCCGGCACGTGGAGCAAGGACAGGGTCCCAATGATTATTCAGCCGGATAAATAACTGATTGCTGCCCTCTTTCGCATATGGAGTGATGTCGATATCAAAAGCTGTATATCCGCCCTTATGTACTCCTGCTAATTGCTCATTTAAAAATATTTCCGTATGCTGAAACGCTCCTTGAAATTCCAGGGAAATTCTCTTTCCGATCCACGCTTCATCTATTACAAGATTTTTCCGATAGCATCCATATCCGACATAGAACTCATTTTTCTGGAAATACGGTATCCCGAAGGAATGAGGCAGTCCTATATCATACCATTCGCTGTCATCAAAATTCGTTTCCTTTGCTTCAGGGAAGTCTCCATATATAAACTTCCAGTGGTTGTTTTGCAGTAATTTTATCCTTCCGACAGGCTTCTTCATGTTTAACTTCACCATTCTTTCCCATACTTACATGCTGTAACCTTAAACGACATTTTACCATCTTATAGCTATAAAGGCGAGTAAAAGAATCTAACATGTAACTTCAAGGATTATTATTTCCTCAACCCTTAGAAGATAACGGAAATTGTTTTCTCCTCACCTGGCTCAAAGCTCAGAATATCACCATTAGCATGCTCTACACCATCTGAAGTCCTAAAGTAGCCTTTGCCCACAAGACAGCTGATTTTGATAGATTGTACGGATTGCGAACAGATGGTAGCCGTCACGATTCCTTTGTCTATATCCCATTCCAGCTTTTTTATCTGTGCATTCGTTCTTGCCATAAGCCCATTCATAGAGCCTTTCTTCCATTGTTCCGGCAAGGCTGGCAGCAGCTCTATCTCGCCTGTATTGGAATATAACAGCATCTCATTGATAATTCCAACCGTTCCAATTGAAGTGTCTGTGCAAAATACTCCTAAAGACCGATCCGTATTGTGATCAGTCATGAAGGATGTAAAATATATATCGCTGGACATGATTGTATAAAGGAGATCGTAAACGGACTTGCCATTCTTCAATCTTGCTGCAACCAATGCCTTATGAACCCATCCATGGGATGCGGAATCATCCTTCCCGGCATTTTCGCGGTTCCTGTTAGCAATAGCAGTATTACACGCCTCTCTAAGCTTTAAGTCATTCTGTGCTTCATATGCAGGCCATGCACAATAAAGATGGCTTATATGCCGGTGCTCGTTATTCTCCTTATACTCATTCATTGCCCATTCACGAAGAGCACCTGTCATATCATACTTATACTCCGGAAGCCGCAGAATAAGCTCCTCCCAATGCTTTACCACCAATTCATATCCCTCGTACATTAAAACCTTTTCCAACTGAATCATCATCTTTAGTCCGTCCCTTGCTGCAGAAATATCCATGGTGGCGTTTGCCGTGATGGTACTGTTATATCCGCATGGTTTATTTTCCGGTGAATAGGATGGTATGATCAGGAACCTTTCCCCATCGGATAACTCCGTTTTCCCTTTGATGTAACAGGCTTTTCCGTTTTTGTCAGTGAAATACTCCGGTGTGCAAAGCTGCTCCCAGAAATTTGCCTGCATTTTTAACAGATGGTAAAGAATATCTCTCTCCAGGTCGAGCGATTTCTGTGTGTATAAATGACTGATTTTATCGATGACAGGCACCTTACAGTTCCCGAAGCACTGCCAGAACTCGTATATGGGAAGCAGCATCCAGCTGGCCCCTGCGTTCCAGTATTGGAATGGGAAATCCTGATCATATTCGACCATTACAGCAATATCACCATCCGTATTCACAGGAACCAACAGAGCATCCTTCATTCCATAGACCTTTTCCGCGTTCTCCTTCCAATCCTTGATCTGCCTGAGAATAAAATAGATATATCCAAAAGCAGCATCATGCACATTGCCAGTATTCATACCGGAAACCTGCAGGTTTACATTGGCATCCATCGTATACGCGCCGCTCCATCCGGGATTCCACTCGCCGGTCCACATCCCGCAAAGTCTTGGAGCAGAATACCCTGAACAGCAAATCTGTGCGTACCGGCCCTGATTGTATGCCCTCTCTACAAATGCATCAAGGAGGTATCCACTACCCTTTTGCTTTTCAATCAAAGCTTCATTGCATGCGGTCTTGTTACTGTCATTATCCGGTCCAAGACGGAAGGAAACAGCGTTAAACAGAGAGGATTGCTTCTCCCTATGCGGCGTGAGAGCCGCTTCATAAGAAAAGCCTCCCTGAGAGTCTGTATATTTCTGAATGATTTTATTCACATCACATTTTAGACCATCAACTAGCGCATACCTATCTTCCGAAGCAAATCTATCATAGCTTCCCATTTGATGGGTCCGGGCTGTTTTTGATATCAAATAAACTGCATCTGCATCAGATATCCTGATAACAGGGTGCTTGTCATCACCAGCATTAATGGCTTCCTCACGACAGTTTTCCGAAACCCTACTCACCTTACCGCCGGATACCAGAATCCTGGTCATTCCCGCATATCCGCCTTCAGAAAGCTCGCTTCCTTCATAAGCAGGATAGTGGGCAACCATTGCAATGAAGGAGCCTTCATCGTCAGAAAGCTTTTTATAAAGCAGGTTCTCTTCATCACATTTTTTATCTTTCCAGAAAGTGTCATATCCAAATTTTGTCATCGAGGATATATTGTCAATAGAAACGTTTACAATAATCTTTGATCCCGAATCGGATTTTTCGATTTTTGTGATTGTTACATTATCTTCTCTTGAGGTAAATGTTTTCCTACACCATTTCCCTTTTCCATCCGTATATCGAACAATGATTTCTCCCGATTCATAATTCAATTCACGAGTATACTCCAAAATTTGTCCCTTTGGTATCTCCAGCCTGACCTGGTGACCGGGATGAAACCTATAAAGATAAGTACGCTTTCTTCCATGAACATTCCAGGTATCGTCAAAACCAATGACTGCCTGCCTTGCTTCATGAAGTTCTCTGGTGACCTCCGGCGGTGTGAATCGTGGCTGCGTCGTTGGCATGATAAAATGCATGTTTTGATAGATGAGGGTATCTGAATATGGCGAGCATGAACATATCACCCCATTTTCACCATTACCTGTCACCAGACTGTCACGCCAACCCGATTCCGTTCTTGTATACTCATGATATGGAAGCAATTCAGTATATGACTCTGAAAACACTTTTTGCACGAATGACATGGTAGTTTCCTTTCGAGAAAAAAATGATAACAAACGATCTATGTTCATTATAAAATGATATATTGCTTAGGACAATAGCATAACGTGACATTATGAAAAACGAAATGTCACATAAGGCAAAGACAGGTTATACCTTTTTATGTGTGGTGGATTTTCGGTAGCTTATAGGAGATATTTTATAGTACTTCTTGAACATCTTGGAGAAGCATGCGTAATTCTTGTAGCCAATTTGAATGCTTATTTCATTTGCCGTCAGATTTGTTGATGTAAGGAGCATGGCAGCATGACTCAGTTTTGCGCGGTATTTCAAAGTTGAAAACGATACGCCGTACCTATCCTTAATAAATCTTTGAGTTTGCCGGCTGCTTAGGTTGAGTTGACTGATCAGGGAAGAGAGCGTTAATGTTTCATATTGATACAGGAATGCATCATCGATTTGCATGACACGTTTGTCGTCTATGGGGATGGACTGAGTTGGAGCACAATTAACCCTTTTTGCACCGGATCGCATCAGCTGGATAAAAACAGACTGGATACTTTGCCGTACGATTTCCAAATATCCATATTGCTTATCCTTTAATTCCTTCGCGATATTATCAAAAAACACTTCGATCTGGCTTTGATCCGTATGATATAAGCCGTCCCTCAATAAGTGCATCCACAGTAAACTATCTTCCGAATGGCTGATAATTTCGAACGAAAGGTGGTATTCCTTCAGAAAATCCGCAGAGTTACTCAATTGCTCATGATAGGTCTTTGGAGGCAAAAGATAGAAGCATCCTTTAGACAAAGGCATTTCAAACGAATCGGTTATTAGCTTCCCTTGCCCACCTGTGACATAATGAAGCTCATAGTAACTATGCAAATGATTAGTAAAGGACTTTTCAAATATCCCCCAATTACCGCTGATTATTCTTATACAGCAGTTTTCAAGCTTGACTAAAAAGTTATGGTCCCATATCGAAACATCAAAGTACATAAAATTATTACCATCTTACATCATAATCCATGCATCATTATACCATGATTTATCATGGTATAATTAGCCATGTGCGTTTCGGCGAGGTTTTCGCCGAAAATTTCGCACGGCGGGCTAATTCCGCCGGAGGCGTATAATAACCAAACTTGTGTGGTTATTATACCATGAATTTGCGAATTCATGGTATAATGTTTAAGTAGAACGCGGAATTGGTAAGCTTTAAACAACGCGTTTATTAAGGGCTTTTACGACATTGCGAAATACCCCATTAAAACTGATTGGGAGAGATACATTTGAACACTTTAACTTTGCGATATATAAAGGATTTATTGCTGAAATTTAAATACAGATACCTACTGGGTGTAATTTTTTTACTTGGAGTGGACGTTCTTCAGCTGGTGATGCCGAAAATCCTTGGGGACGCCACAGACTATTTAGAGAGCGGCACTCTGACACAAGAAAGGCTGGCCGAATTTGCGATAGTTGTAGCATCGATTGCTGTGGGCATTGCTGTATTCAGGTTTTTATTCAGATATACGCTATACGGTGTATCCAGATCCATAGAGTTATCCTTCAGAAACAGGTTTTATTCGCATTTACAGAAGCTTTCGACCAATTACTTCAATATTCATAAAACCGGCGATCTGATGTCCCATACCACAAATGATATGAATAACGTAACAATGGCAAGCGGCCAGGGTATTATTTTTGCAATAGACTGCCTGCTAATACCGATTGCTGCTCTTGTGATGATGCTTCTTACAGCTGGCTTACGTCTGACCGCTGCCTGCTTTGCTCCTCTTTTGTTTCTTGCAGTCACTGTCGTATTTTTTATGAAGCTCATGGATTCCACAATTCAAAAGCAGCAGGAGGCATTTTCCAATTTGACCGAGACCGCCAGAGAAAATTTCTCCGGCATCAGAGTTGTAAAGTCTTTTGTACAGGAGCAAAAGGAAATCGAAAAGTTCGAGCGGATCAACAGAATCAATAAAGAAGCCAATTTGAAATTTATACGGCTTATGAGTATGATGTTTCCCAGCGTGATGCTGATCTCCTCCATTTCGTTTGTTATAGCACTGTGGTATGGTGGAATCCTCGTAATTGAAGGCTCCCTGACATTAGGGGACTTCGTTGCATTTAATTCATATCTTGGCCTGCTGATATGGCCTATCACAGCACTTGGCTGGGTGGCAAATATTTTCCAGAGAGGCTCAGTGTCTCTGGAAAGGATCAACAAGATTATGGATGAAAAGCCCGAGATTATAGACAGGGAAAGCGACGTGGATACCGGTACAAATACAGCTTTCAGCGGTAGTAAGAGTGAATCTGCAGCTGGTGCCGGGACAGATCCTGCAAAGACTCATGTCGATGGTTATCTGGAATTCAGGGATTTAACTTTCACCTACCCCGGTTCGAAAGAACCGGTGCTGAAAAATATCAGTATCAGCGTCGAAAAAGGTAAAACGCTTGCCATTGTCGGGCGAACCGGCAGCGGTAAAACCACGCTGATTAATTTGATTCCAAGATTGTTGTCGGTTCCCGAAGGTACCCTGTTCATAGACGGCATGGACGTAAATGATATACCTTTGTCCACACTGCGCAGCAGTATCGGCTGTGTCCCACAGGAGACCTTCCTTTTCTCTGACACCATTCGCAATAACATTGATTTTTACCGCGGCCTAACGGAGGAGGATGTTGAAAACGCTACAAAAACAGCCCGGTTATATGATAATATAATTGAATTTCCAAAACAGTTCGACACCATGGTAGGTGAGCGCGGCGTCACACTGTCGGGCGGGCAGAAGCAACGCGTTGCAATAGCAAGAGCCGTCCTTGGTTCACCTTCGGTCCTAATACTGGATGACTGTTTGTCGGCAGTAGATGCTAAAACAGAGGAAGGCATTCTGAGAGATCTGAAGATCCTTATGAAGCAGCGAACCAGCATTATTATTTCACATAGAATATCAGCTGTGAAGGATGCTGATGAAATCATTGTACTTGATGATGGGAAAATTATAGAACAGGGCACCCACACTTCACTGATAGGACTCGGCGGCTATTATCACAATTTGTATACCAGGCAGCTTTTGGCCGACGAGATAGAGGAGGCAGAATAGTATGGCCGATAATAAAAAACAAGAGCAGGAACACATAAAGCAGGAGAGTAAGAACACGAAAGATAGTAATCATGAGGACATTCTTCGGGAAGACAATGATTTTCAGGAGTATGAGCTTAGTTCGAAAGCCTATGACGCTCGATTGATGAAAAGGCTTCTGACCTATGCAGTACGATATTGGTACTTTTTTGTTTTAGCAGTATTTCTACTGTTTGCCTCAACTGCTGCAGATCTGGCAAGACCATATCTGATGGGATTAACCATCGATAATTTTATTAAGGTCGGAGATACAGCTGCGCTTAACCAGATGGGTATCTATTTCCTGATCCTGGTCATTGCAGCGTTCCTGTTCAACCTGTTCCAAATCTATGTGCTCAGCTATACAGGTCAGTCAATTATATACAACCTTCGCCAGCAGCTCTTTTCACATCTGCAGAAGATGCCGCTGTCGTATTTTGATAAAAACCCGATAGGCAGACTTGTCACTCGGGTAACCAATGATACAGAGACGCTAAACGATATGTATACCAATGTGCTTGTCACACTGATAAAAGATTTTGTGCTGCTGGCCGGTACAATTGTAATCATGTTCCGGCTCAATGTCCGGCTTTCATTGGTCGCGCTTGCAGTTATGCCTGTTGTAATCGTACTGACTATCTTCTTCAGGATCCGAATCCGAAAGGTTTATAGAAATGTTCGGATCACACTTGCTAAAATTAACTCTGCCATTTCTGAAAATATTTCCGGCATGCGCATCATTCAGATGTTCCACAGAGAAAAAGAAAACTTCGACAAATTTAACGAAACCGGGAAAGAGTATAAAAAGGCTGTCATGAAGGAAGTGGTGACATTCGGACTGTTCCGCCCGGTTATTGAGATGCTGGCCTCCTTTGCACTTGCCTTGTTAATCTGGTTTGGCGGAAGGGATGTACTTCAAGGTACTCTTACCTTTGGTGTGCTTTATGCCTTTATCAACTACATTTCTATGCTCTTCCAGCCGATCAATGACCTTGCGGAGAAGTATAATATCCTGCAATCCTCCATGGCAGCGTCAGAAAGGGTGTTCCTGATCCTTGACACACCGGTGGAGGAGGATGATGGAACGAGGGCTCTGGACAATACCACCCTCATAGGAGAAATAGAATTTAAAAATGTATGGTTCGCATACAACAAAAGCGATTGGGTACTCAGAGACGTCAGCTTCAAGGTACCGGCAGGCCAGACAATTGCCATCGTCGGAGCCACCGGTGCAGGCAAAACGTCTATCATCAGCTTGATGAGCCGGATGTATGAGATCCAGCAGGGTGAGATTCTCATAGACGGCATCAATATAAAAGAGCTGAGCAAGGATGAGCTTAGGCGGTATATTGGCGTTGTTCTTCAGGATGTTTTCCTGTTCAGCGGCAAGCTGAAAGATAATATCCGGCTCAATGAGGAGACTATTTCGGATGATAAGATCAAATCAGTAGCACAATACATCAATGCTGACGGATTTATCAGCAAGCTGCCCTACGGATATGATACAGAGGTGATGGAGCGGGGTTCCACCTTCTCATCCGGGCAGAGACAATTGCTTGCTTTTGCCCGCGCACTGGCCTTCGACCCCACCATACTGGTGTTAGATGAGGCCACTTCCAATATTGATACTGAAACGGAGCTTCTCATACAGGATGCATTGGGCAAGCTAACCAAAAACCGCACTACCATTGTCATTGCACATAGACTCTCAACAATACAACACGCAGACAATATCATCGTACTGCACAAAGGCAAGGTCAGAGAATCGGGCAGCCACCAGGAATTGCTTGCCAGAAAGGGTATGTACCATTCGTTGTACCTTCTGCAGTATCAGAAACAGGATACCTGATCATAGCTATGCCAAAATACGCAGACTGTATACTTTGGCGATGTGCAATTAATTTTGCAAAAAAATGTAAATGCTCACCATCATTGACATCCGCTTACATTTATGTTAGCATGAAGTAGAAGGCATTTCGCATCTGAACTTGCGAGGTGTCTTCTTATATTATTAATTCCGCCGGTTAAATTGCAATTAGCGTGGTAAGCGAATATGTTTGAAGGGAGATTGAAATGCGAAAAACAGTATTATCTGAAAGGATGTTTAAAATTCTTACAGATCACGTTGCTGAGATTGAGAGGGAAAAGGAGTCTATCATCAAAGGCTTTTACGCTGACAGTGCGGCGACAGGTATGGATAGCGAAATATTTTTCAGGGAATATACTGCAAAAATCGAAGAATTTTTGAAAAACGTTCGGGTGAAAAATGATGGTTCGAATAGCTGTCCACTGTCCATTATAGGTAGCACAGTGACTGTAAGAGATGCGGAGGACATGGAAGTTTCAAGCTATCAGATTGTTCTCCCGTTTACGAATAAAACACAGCCGATTATGTATCAAGCCTCCTGCTTTTCTCCGATGGGAAAGGCACTGCTGCTCCAGGAGATCGGAAGCAAGGTTTCAATTATGACTCCTGGCGGACAGATTGAATATGAGATCATGGATATTACATTTGGCAGCGAGACTTTCAGTGCTGAAAAAGAAAACCTTTTCCAGGTTAACACCAGCATCGCTTTTTAGTACAATTTTTTTGTTCTGAACCTCCGGGAGGACATTCCACAAGCAGAACGGTGTCGTCTTCCCGGGCCATTCAGACAACGGCCCAACCAATCGCCGGCAGCTCTATTCCAAAAGCAGACTGTACAAGGTGTTCTGGATGATATCTCTCCCGCTTCCGTAAATAGAAAAGCAGAATATGACATCCTCAATTCCCTCATCTTTGATCAATGTCTTTGCATCGAATGTCAGACACCCTTCCTGATTGAAGCCCTTTGGATCTATGACATAAATCATTGAATAATTCGGTACCAAAAAAGGCACAAAAGCGCTGCCATAAGAGTCCTTTACGACTAATACTCTACGTCCCGTCGGGCTGTCCGTTGCAATTTTTTCAATACGCTGGTCTCCCCATGCAAAGCAGGAATACTTATAGGCTCCAAGACTTTTAAAGTTTGTATTGACTATGCTGTCTACGCTGTAGGAAGCGTTCAGATTTCCCATCTTGTAAAGCGTCAGTTGATGGCCGGTCTTCGGTATATAGTAATCCAGCTGCTCCGGATTACTCTTTAGTCTTGCTGCCTGAGGCAGCTTGTATATCTGGGAATACAGTCCGCCAAGAAATGGCTCATAAGTACCCATTGTGAAGTCCTCACTGAGGTTTGCCGCCTGTATCCCGGCAGACTCACAAAATGCAGTGTAGGCATAATACGCCCCCAGCGCGGTCCAATGGACGTCTGAGCGAAAGTAGATGTTTTCATCCTTGTGCTCCATCAGCCTGTCATATGCCTTTACTATCCTGACACCCTTTGCATTGGCCTCAATAATGGACTCTGCCTTACTCTGGTCATAGGTTCCGCTGCCGTATTTTTCGGAAGCATAAAAAGCAGCACTGGTAGGCCCTGTAATAGAGTAAAAGCTTATATCCGGCAATAGCTCAGCTGCATCCGCTAATAGCTTTCCAAAAGATTTAAGTCTGTAGGCGCCTGTCGGCATCATAACTCTGTCGCCATGAATTATTAGGGAATTATTCAGTTTATGATCCTCGTCTTCACTGGGTTCACTGTATTCCATACCGGTTTGCTGCGTCTCAGCAGGCTGATTATCTCCTATCGATTCAAGGCCCTCAACCGATTGTTGATTACCCGCACCCTGCATTGCATTACCCTGCTGTCCTTCCGGACTTTGACTCCCTGCAACACCGCCTTGCATCTCTTCCATGTTCTGCTTATACACCGTGTCCCCCTGCCCTTCGCTACTTTGCTGCTCCATAGTACCCTGTTGCACTGCAGTACTCTGTTGAGCCGATCTGCTCTCATATACATCTGCCAACAGTTGTTCATCAGATGCCTGCGTGCCATTCTGCCCCGGAGCCTCAACAAAATCATCGACATCAACACTCATCAGCACCGACACGCTCTGTGAAAAAGCATCCAGGAACAGCAGACTCGTATATGACTGGTATCCTTGCATGGATAAGTCTCTCAACAGGAAATTATCCAACAGGTACTCCTCGTAATTCTCTTCAAATTCGCCGCTAAAAATGCTATTAAGTGACAATAATGGTCTGCTGCTCAGCTTTCTGTTTTCAAACTCAGAGAAGCCATCAGTATCAGGAAATAGTGAAAGAACGCACAGTATAAGTATGAGCGATGAAAATGTAATTATAACCGAGTATTGCACCTTTTTCATACGATTCCTCCCATACTGGCTGTCAAAATCTGAAGTATATAAATGGGTTGTAGCTGCTGCTCATAATAGCAGCCATACTAAGCACTAATGCTACCGCCGTACAGACAGCCGCTCCCGCAGCCAGAACACCTGTGGGCAGTCCCTTGTTTCTTATTTTGTTCAAAATAAACTCCTTCGTTGGCACTGCACATATTACACATACAGCAATAAACGGCAGATAATTAATCAGGAGTTGCCCGACATCCAGTATCGAAAATGCAGTACCTCCAAAGCCAAACATTACCTGCAGTGCCTCCAGGTTCCGGTTAAAGTCCTCAAAGTAGAAAAAATTAAAACCAAACATAGCCAAAAAAAAGGAATATGCGATTCTAAGAGCCTTGGGCAGCCTTTGCAACGCTTTTAGCATGAATGTTTTTTCAATAATTAGAATGATTGCAAAATACAGTCCCCAGATGACAAAATTCCAGCTGGCTCCGTGCCAGAGCCCTGTGAGAATCCATACTATGATAATATTCCTGTACTGAAGCCTGCGGTTACCTCCCAGAGGTATGTATATATAATCTCGAAAAAACCTGCTTAACGTCATATGCCACCGTCTCCAGAAATCTGTTATGCTTTGGGAAATATAAGGATGATTGAAATTCTCTGGGAAACGGAATCCAAATAACTTTCCCAGACCGATTGCCATGTCAGAGTATCCAGAGAAATCGAAATAAATCTGAAAGGTAAAGCACAACAGACCGAACCATACATACGGTGCAGACCGGCTCGACAGATCGCCATCGAGAAAAGTAACTGCAAGGCTTCCTGCATAGTTCGCTATCAGAGTTTTTTTCGCCAAACCCAGGACAAATCGCGTAATCCCACTGTAAATATCCTGCAGTGATGTCCGGCGGTCAGCCAACTGATCCTCGATATCTTCATAACGCACAATCGGCCCGGCCACCAGCTGCGGGAACATAGAAACGAAAAGCAGGAAGTTCATAAAGGATTTTTGCACCTTCACTTTCCCCCTATATGCGTCAATCGTATACGAAATTGTCTGCATCGTATAAAAGGAAATGCCTATAGGCAGCGAAATATTGCTGTTGGGGATTTGTATCCCAAACAGCGCATTGATATTATCAATGAAGAAGTTACCATACTTAAAAAAGGCCAACAGGCTCAGGTTCAAAACAAGAGAAATTACCATAAACAGCTTGCCCTTGCTCGAATTCTGATACTTTCCAGCAAGACCTCCGCAGATAAAGTCGATAATGGAGCTGAAGATGATTAATACGACCCAGACAGGTTCACCCCATGCATAGAAAAAAAGAGAAGATACAATTAAAACAATGTTCTTCATCCTGATGTTCGGAGCGATTTTATAGAGCAGTACAGTTACAGGCAAAAATCTGAGCAAAAAAACTAAGCTGGAAAATACCATATGGCCTCCAATACCAAGCACGTGGCAATTTACATAACTTAACAAGGTAAATGGTACCATGAAATTGGCTTTATGGCAACCACGGAGGATAGGCGGCGCATGACCTAATATAAAAAATCGTCTAAAGCAATTGATTAACAAAAGCTTTAGACGATCTGCACATACTATGATATTAATAAGAGTTAACCAAACAGAGCCAGCAGAATTCCTGCCGCGACAGCAGAGCCGATAACGCCGGCCACATTAGGTCCCATTGCATGCATAAGCAAGTAATTGGCTGGATTCGCTTTCTGGCCTTCTACCTGAGATACCCTTGCTGCCATTGGAACAGCAGATACACCGGCGGAGCCAATCAAAGGATTGATCTTGCCACCTGATGCCCAGCACATGAATTTTCCAATGAGCAGACCGCCAACTGTGCTTAACATAAATGCCAATAATCCAAGCCCAACAATCATAAGTGTCTCAAGCTGCAGAAATCTCTCCGCCACCGCGGTAGCGCCTACAGTAACGCCGAGGAAGATTGTTACAATATTGATCATTGCATTTTGAGCAGTATTTGAAAGTCTCTCGACGACACCTGACTCTTTGAAGAGATTACCAAGCATCAGCATACCTATTAAAGGAGCAACTGATGGCAGTAACAAAACACAGAAAACTGTAACTGCAATTGGGAAAACAATTTTCTCCAGCTTCGATACTTCCCTCAGCTGTTCCATCTTAATTTCTCTCTCCTTCTTAGTTGTCATCAGCTTCATAATAGGAGGCTGAATCAAAGGGATCAACGCCATATAGGAATAGGCGGCAATAGCTATGGCAGGCAGCAGCTCGGGAGCTAGCCGTGTAGTAAGGTAGATGGCGGTCGGGCCATCCGCTCCGCCAATAATACCGATGGAACCGGCTTCCTGCGGTGTAAAGCCAAGTGCAATGGCCACAATAAAGGCCATGCTGATCCCCAGTTGAGCGCCTGCGCCCATGAAAAGGCTGGAGGGTCTTGCAATCAACGGTCCGAAATCTGTCATTGCGCCAATCCCAAGGAATATTAGGGAAGGATATATGCCTAGCTTAACACCCTGGTACAGGTAATACAGCAGTCCTCCAGGGCTGGATGAGCCTTCCTGAGGTCCGTCCATGAGTCCAGCCAGCGGTAAATTCGCCAGCAGCATACCAAAAGCAATCGGCAATAACAAGAGAGGCTCAAACTTCTTTACAATAGCCAGATATACAAGAACGCATGAAACTGCTATCATCAAGCACTGCTGCCAGGTGATTGCCGCGAAGCCTGAATCTAATATTATTGTTTTTATTGCATCTAAAAACATGGTCAATCACCTCACAGTTGCATAACGGCAAGGATATCACCTGTGTTCACAGATGCACCCTTAGCTGTTTGAATTTGTACAACTACGCCATCTGCCGGCGCCGAAATCTCATTCTCCATTTTCATGGCCTCAAGAACAAATAAGGTGTCACCCTTTTTGACTTTTGCACCGGAACTGACCTTTACGTCTAAAATCGTGCCAGGCATTGGCGCTTTTACCGCTTCACCGCCAGCAACAACTGCGGCGGCAGGTGCGGCCTGAGGAACCGGCGCAGCCACGGGTACGGCGGCTGGAATAGCCTGCGGTACAGCCACAGGTGCGGCGGCTTTTGTTGCCAGAACTGCTGCCTGACCTTTTTCTACTTCTACTTCGTACGTTTTATTGTTGATTGTAACTTCATATATCATAGTAAACCCTCCACTAATATTTGACCTTTCATCATATTCCGGATTACTCCGCAGCTGAAATTGATTTGAAGCATAACTCGGAAAGCGGAATCTTTGATTCATCGCTTACAATCGCCATGATCATTGCCGCTGTTTTCTCATCCACATTTTTTAGCCTCAGTTCACCAGAGGATGCCTGAACAACCTCCGCAGCATTATCCGCACTAACATCCGATACAAAACCCACGCTATTTTCAACTGCTGTCTTTTTCACATTAACGGCAAGCGCTTTTGACAGCAGCATAACCATTGCATATAGAATAAACAAAACTGTAAAAACCAATGCCCATATAAACAAAGCAACGACTATACTTTCACCAACAAACATATCGCTATCTCCTTTACTTTTTAACTATGGTGTAAGTAACCTTTGACACTTCTCTCTCTTCTCTTTCCTTAAAGAATTTCTCCGCAATCTGCGGGAAAGCAATATATGAGAGAACATCCTTGTCACCTTTTGCGATACCTTTCAACTGAGCCTTTGTTTTTTCAAATGCAGGCTCCAGGGTGTCAGCAAATCTGTTTTTCATCGGTTCCTCATCACCCAAAACCTTTTTGATAAGATCAGTGTCAATTTCACCCGGCGCAGTGCCATATTCACCCTTCAAATAGGCCTTGACCTCTTTAGAGACATTCTTGTATCTTTCTCCGGCAAGTACATTCGAAACCGCCTGAACGCCAACCATCTGGCTCATTGGCGTAACCAGCGGAGGGTATCCCAGGTCTTTTCTGACCTTTGGTGTTTCAGTAAGAACATCTTCCAGCTTATCCAAAGCATTTTGTGCCTTAAGCTGTGCTATAAGATTTGAAAGCATTCCACCAGGCACTTGATATACGAGAGCATCTGTTTCTGTCCCCATGACAAAAGCGTCCATAAGTCCCGAAGCCGCATATTTTGCTTTAATGGGTTTATAGAAATCATTAATTTTCTTTAGAACACTATCGTCTAAACCAGTGGTGTAACCCATCTGCTTCAGAGCATAGTTCAACGTCTCGGTAGCAGGCTGGGAGGTTCCGCCGGAGAAAGATGATATTGCGCAATCGATACCGTCACACCCTGCTTCAACAGCTTTAATCTGAGTGATCGGACCCAGTCCGGTAGTGGAGTGGGTGTGAAGGAACACAGGCAGCTTAACAGTTTCCTTTATTGTTTTTATCAGGTCATAGGCTTCCTGTGGTCCCATGATACCAGCCATGTCCTTAATACAAATTGAGTGAACACCCATTTCCTCAAGCTGTTTAACCAGCTTTGCATACTTGTCCAAATTGTGGATAGGGCTGGTTGTGTAACAAATACAGCCCTGGGCATGTGCCTTGCGTTTTAATGTCTCATCAACAGCTACTTCAATATTTCTAAAATCATTCAACGCATCAAATATTCTGAAAATATCAATGCCACTGCTGACAGATTGTGCAACAAACTTTCTGACAACATCATCAGGATAATGTTTATATCCAAGGATGTTTTGGCCCCTCAGCAGCATCTGGAGCTTTGTATTTTTTACTTTTGCCCTGATTTTCTCCAGTCTCTCCCATGGATCCTCGCTCAGATATCTAAGGCATGAATCAAAGGTCGCACCTCCCCAGCATTCAAGGGAGTAATAGCCTGCTTTATCCAAAGTTCCCAAAATTTCATCAAAGTCTGAAAATGGCATTCTTGTGGCGATCAGCGACTGGTTTGCATCTCTTAGTACAGTTTCTGTAATGTTTACTTTCAATTCACTTCAACTCCTTATCATATTATTTATACCCTGTTTTTAAATACAAACAGGGTGAACAGCTTAATTTAAGCTTTCCACCCTGAAAGCACGATTTCTTGAAAACAGCTTCCTGTCCAACCGATAAGTTTCTATTTGGTTTTTACATACCATGTACTATTATATCCGAACTACGGGTAGATTGTCAATATATTAACAATCAAAAATACTAGGTAAGCGTCTTCTAAAGACATAGATCGAAAACTAATAAAAATGTTGACATTACACTTAGATCGTAATACTATA
>JAEYRF010000170.1 GCA_023409615.1 Bacillota bacterium
GAGACAAATAGAGGCTCCCGAATACCGCTGCGTCCCAATATATCTCCCGCCAGCAATTGAGCCGGTGACATATCTGCTATAATCCGTCCCTCATCGAAAAGTATCACTCTGTCCGCACCCCTGTGAAGTACGTCCTCAAGCCTGTGTTCGATAATTATAATAGTCTTTCCAGTTTGTTTCTGCAGATCATCAATAAGCTCAATGGCATATTTACCGGTAGCAGGATCCAGATTGGCCAACGGTTCATCAAAAAGCAGGATATCAACCTCGTCTACCATGACTCCGGCCAGAGAAACCCTCTGCTTCTGACCTCCGGACAATTGGTGTGGGTTCGCCGTCAGGAAATCCTCCATACCAACCAAAAGAGCTGATTCCATAACATGTTGCTTCATTACTTCCGTTTCCACACATTCATTCTCCATGGAAAAGGCAATATCCTCTCCAACAGTCAACCCGATGAATTGGCTGTCTGAATCCTGCATGACTGTACCAACATGCTTTGACAAACCGAATATGCCAAGTTTGGACGCATCCTTACCCATCACCTCAAGTTTTCCTGCCACATCCCCTTTATATGAAAAGGGTATCAGCCCGTTAATACAATGTCCAAAAGTGGATTTTCCAGAGCCGGACGGCCCTATGACAAGAAGCTTTTCACCCTGGTAAATCGATATATTGATATCTGTCAGGGTAGGTTCAATCTGGCTGTTATATCGAAATGTGAAGTTCTCAAATCTTATTGCTACTTTATTCATCAGCATCCTCTGAAATAGCTCATTTGTAAAGCTGATACCTTTTCGGTATGAAAATCTATGTAAATTTGTGTAGTGCTATCTGAACGATAAAGGGATGATTCCGATCTGTTTTAAATAGACCAAAGAATCATCCCTTCGGTTACTGTCCTTTTTACGCTTCTTTATTAAGGCTTGATGCCTTTTGTCTCGTAGCAGAGTACCCGAATAATAATGCAGTTCCCAGAACAAGCATGACAACCATGTTGACTGCCCCTGCTACCAAGCCCTGTGTAAATACTTTATTGGCAGGTTCTCCATATATCAAAATATCGAGTACCGGCGCCAGTCCAAACCAGCATATGGCATTAGTCGCGATCTGAACAATGTTAAATAAAACCGCTTGCTTCAGTCCAAACTTCCCATCCTCAACACCATACTTTTTAACAAAAAGGCCGATCAGGAAACCTGCAAGAGCAGAGCAAACAATCCAGCTCCACCATGCTGATCCCCACATAAGAGTATCCTTCAGCGCGTGTCCTATCAAACCGATCAACAGACCGGCTATAGGTCCGAAAATTGCTGACATCATAGCAAGAATTCCGTATGATGTATCAAGGTTTGTGTTTGGGATTCCCGTAGGAATGGAACCAAACATGCCGAGTACAATGAATATCGCAGCACCAATACCAATCGCGACCACCGTTTTTACACTGAGTTTCCACATAACGCGTCCCTCCTTGACCAGGCTATGCCTGAAGATAAGTTTACATTATCAGTATATAATATGGAATTGATTAGTCAACTATTGGTTTTGTTTTATAATCTCTTTCATTATGTTCCCGTCATTGCACAGCATAGTCAAGAATTCTTTTCATGATTATTTCCCATTTCCCCTCAACTGCCGCAAAATCCATAGCCGGGATGTAACAAGTCTCCAGTTCATCATGAAGTGCTTTCGCACTATGTATCAAATCAACTGATTTATTGATAAGAGTTTCAAACTGTACTTGGTTATACTCCAGTTCGCTTCTGCTCTTTGAATATGACCTGCCGATATAATTCGGTGTGTCATTTATAAACTTTGAAAAATCAATTTTTCTTAAAGAACAGGCATCTGTAGTATGATATTTGTTCACTGTGGTAAAGGCGGTATTAAGTCTCGGTAAGATAAGATGTTCAAGCTTTTCAGGATGAAATGCACAATAATATGCCTCGACGTGCAATCCCCTATCCTGCGCTTCACATTTAATCTTCTCCAGCAATTTTTCAGTACCGGCGCCCGGAAATCCATTCAACATATAAATATTATCCGCTATCAATAGATCGTCAAGAAAATTCACCAATCCATCCGGCGTAATTGCACTGGCAAACAGGCGTCTCTCCCTGCCTTTCGTCGAGGACAGCGGAATCCCATCCAGAAGCTCATTTTTAAGTTCCGCTGCCAGCATGTTTACCTTTGCCTCATCAACAGCTGCTCTGTTGATTGACACACTATCCTGATTGATACATGCTGCAGCAGCCAGATACCTGTAAGCTCTTTCAAAGCAGCCGCTTATTTCATCTCTGATGCAGATGACCTTTTGTCTGCTCTTTACGAGAGCAGCTTCATCCCAGAAATCCCCCAGATTGATGATCTCATCCAAAACTCCGGGACTTTTCGGATCCACCACATGTGGTGCGGTACCATCAATTAATGCGATGCCTGCCTTTGGTATCACAACCCCATCCAGGCTGTTATTATCACTGGAGCAGTGCATTTGCTCCACATCATATCCGCGTTCTACCAT
>JAEYRF010000159.1 GCA_023409615.1 Bacillota bacterium
ATTGACCAGCTGCTTGAAATGGTTCTACTGACTTCAGACGTACTTGAATTGAAGTCTGATCCCAACAGGCAGGCAAAAGGTACTGTTATCGAAGCAAAACTGGATAAGAACAGAGGACCTCTCGCAACAGTACTTGTACAAAGAGGTACGTTGAAGGTCGGAGACTCCCTTGTTACAGGTGCCACGGTCGGCAGAATCAGGGCAATGGTGGATGATAAAGGCAGCATGGTAAAAAGCGCCGGACCATCGACTCCGGTTGAAATACTTGGTTTGTCGGATGTACCTGAAGCAGGTGAATTGTTCTATGCAATAGAGGATGAAAAGGTAGCCAGACATCTTGCCGAAAAGAGGAAGTATAAGCAGAAGGAAGAGCAGATGCATGTTTCCTCCAAGGTCACGCTTGATGATTTGTATAAACAGATTCAAGAAGGCAAGGTCAAGGATCTGAACATTATCATTAAGGCAGATGTCCAGGGTTCTGTACAAGCGGTAAAGCAATCTTTGGAGAAGCTTTCAAACGATGAAGTCAGGATCAATGTCATTCATGGCGGTGTCGGTGCTATTACAGAGTATGATGTCATGCTGGCCAGTGTTTCTAATGCCATAATTATAGGTTTTAATGTAAGACATGGCGCCAATGTGGCAGAAGCTGCTGAAAATGCCGGTGTGGATATACGCCTCTACAGTGTAATATACAATGCCATCGAGGACATTGAAGCAGCTATGAAGGGGTTACTTGAACCGACGTTTAAAGAGGTAGTATTGGGGCATACTGAAATTAGACAGATATTTAAGGTTTCCAATGTTGGAACAATTGCAGGCTGCTACGTGCTGGATGGAAAGATTCAAAGAAACAATGATGTCAGGGTTATCAGAGACGGTATTGTTGTTCACGAGGGCAAATTAAATTCCCTCAAACGTTTCAAAGACGATGCGAAGGAAGTCCTGCAGGGATTTGAATGCGGCTTGGCTTTGGAACGATTCAACGATATAAAGGAAAATGATATTATTGAATCTTATATGATGGAAGAGGTTAAACGTTAATTAAGGAATTTTGTAAAGGCTCTGAAGAGAGTCACTAAAAAGGCTGGACGGGCGGGAATACTGTCTGCCCGGTCTTTGTTCTGTAAGGAGTGATGAGAATGGATAGAACAGATAGAATATCGGAAGAAATGAAGAAGGAAATCAGCAAGATTATACAAAATGAACTTAAGGATCCACGACTGCCTAAAATGATAAGTGTAATGAGTGCTGATGTAACCAGAGATCTGCGATATGCGAAAATTTATGTTAGCATATTGGGTTCGGAGCAGGAAGAAAAGGATGCCATTAATGGTTTGAAAAGTGCCGCCGGTTTCATTCGCCGTGAAATAGGCCACAGACTGAAGCTGCGATATACACCTGAGCTATTGTTTGAACTGGATCATTCAATAGAGCGAGGTGTTTATATTACAAAGCTTATAAACGATACTATGAGTGATAAGTAGGAGACTCTGACATGCTGGATAAGATAGCTGATACAATAATTAAATCAGATACTATAGCTATATTACCTCATGTGGCCTCAGATGGAGATGCCCTGGGCTCTTCATTTGCGCTTGCACTTGTTTTATCAGATATTGGGAAAAAGGTGGATGTGCTTTTGGAAGAAGATGTACCGCTCTTATATAGTTTTTTGCCGGGTAAGAATCTTTCAAAGGTTTATGTAAAAAACGACATACATTATTCCCTGGCACTTGCGCTGGATTGTGGCGACATAGAGAGGCTCGGCTGCAGAAGAGATCTGTTCGACAGAGCGGATCATACGGTAAATATTGATCATCACAATACTAATACTAAATTTGCGGTGCAAAATTATATCGATACGGCCTCATCTTCAACAGGAGAGATTATTTATATGCTTTTAGGGAAGATGGGTCAGAAAATCGGCACAGATGCAGCTGTCAATCTATATATTGCAATATCGACAGACACCGGTGGATTCCGCTATAGCAACACAGGCGCCAGGACTCATTTGATTACTTCGGAGCTTATCAGCCGGGGAGTAAATGTGGCTGAAATATCACAAATAGTATTTGACACCACCTCATATGAAAAGGTGAAGTTAACCGGGGCTGCAATACAGTCAATTGAGTTGGTCGAAGACGGCAGAATTGCAGTGATGGCTCTTTCCAATGAAACAATCAGGAATGCCGGTGCCAGAGAGGAAGATAGCGACGGTATTATCAATATAGCTAGAAACATCAGGGGTGTAGAAGTTGCCATTATGCTCAGACAAATGGACAGCGGAGATATTAAAGTTAACCTTCGTTCTAATAAATATGTGGACGTGTCTGCTGTTGCAGGCAGATATTCCGGCGGAGGACATAAAAGGGCAGCCGGTTTTACTACAGCCGGAGATCTTGAACAGCTAAAAACTACACTGCTGCAAGATTTGCGGAAAGAGCTCTGACATGGATGGAATATTGAACATCTTAAAGCCATGCGGAATGACCTCCTTTGATGTTGTAGCACATTTGCGCGGATTGCTGGGGACCAGGAAAATAGGACACGCAGGAACACTGGATCCTTTGGCTGTCGGAGTTCTTCCTGTTTGTACCGGCAGGGCAACAAAAGCGATTGAGTTTATGATGGATAAGGACAAGGTATATCGTGCTGAGCTGACTCTTGGAGCTAGAACTGATACGCAGGATTCTTCGGGTAATGTGCTTTCCACCAGTGATGTGAAATGCACAGATGAGGAGATAAATAAAGCAGTCCAATCTTTTACCGGAAAGTATATGCAAATTCCGCCTATGTATTCAGCTCTGAAGGTGGACGGAAAAAGGCTCTACGATCTGGCAAGGGAAGGAGTGCAGATAGAACGTAAGCAAAGGGAAGTCGAGATTTACTCGTCTCGTATGATGAGCATTGACAGAGCTGATGGCATCAGGGTGCTGTTGGATGTGCATTGTTCCAAGGGAACCTATATCAGGACACTGTGTGCAGATATTGGTGAAATGCTTGGCTGTGGCGGGCATATGTCTTTTCTTTTGAGAAAAAAGGCAGGTCCTTTTGAAATCGAATCTGCCTTAACGTTGGAGAAGCTGTCATTGATGAAAGAAAATGGAACGATCCAAAATGCTTTTTCATCGGTGGAGATTGTGTTTACACAACTGAGAAGTTTCACACTAAATGAGCAAGCAGAGAAAAAGTTTATGAATGGAATGACGGTTAATATTCCGCACATGACTGGGATAGAGGATGAGTTAATCCGTGTATACAGTCCGACAAACAAATTTGCAGCACTTGGATATATTCTCCGGGGAGAGAGGGGAATACAGCTGAGGGTTAAGAAATTTATATAAGCTGCAAGATACGCAGCATGATTGGGGTCATGATTTTGAAAGTAATTTATGGAAACGAAAGTGAAAGTGAATCATTTGCCAATCGTTCTACAGCAGTAGGTCTCGGAAATTTTGACGGTCTTCATGTAGGACATATGGCGCTAGTAAACACACTCATCAGCGAGGCCAGAATTCATGGGCTGCAATCAGTGATTTATACCTTTACAAAACATCCTGAAAACATCATGAGAAAGAAACTGTTCACCCCGCTTTTAACAACAGTGGGGAAGCGAGTACAGATCCTGAGTGAAACAGTACTGGATTACGTTTATTTTGATGAGTTCGATGAGGAATATTCGAGAATGGAGCCCGAAAGCTTTGTAAAGAAGATCTTATTGGACAAGCTTGGTGCACGGCTTGTCGTTGCCGGTTTCAATTATCGTTTTGGCTACATGGGGCAGGGTGATGTCGGGCTGCTCAGGACGATGGGTAAAAGATATAATTTCCGTGTGATTATTATTCCACCTGTAAAAGTGGACGATGAAATCGTGAGCAGCACAGCAATAAGAGAGTATGTTAAAAAAGGTGAAATGGAGAATGTTTTCAGACTTCTGGGGAGGCATTATTCAATTACAGGAGAGGTGATGGATGGAAAGCGCATGGGTCGAAGAATAGGTTTCCCGACGGCAAATCTACATCCTGAGGAATATCTAATCCTGCCGAGAGAAGGTATATATATTACTAGGACTCTTTATAATGGAGAGTTCTACAGCAGCCTGACCAATATCGGGCGGAACCCTACTTTTGAAGATTCGGAAAAAGTGAGCGTTGAAACGCATATACTTAATTTTAACCGAGATATTTACAGAAGCAACATCGAAGTGTTTCTCCTGTCTTTTTTACGTGATGAGTTAAAATTTGAAAATGCACAGGAGCTTTCGAAGCAGATATTGCTGGATGTAAGCGCTGCAAGGGAGTACTTCGGTTTGAAGCCTATGTGATTACATATAAGTGTAATAAATTATTAACAATAGAAGACAAAGCGTCATTTCTCTCGTAAATTGTCTTGACAGTGTTTTAAATGTCGCTGTATAAAGGATGGGTGGATCATGATCATTAGAATGAAGGATATTGGTAAAATTTACGATACCGGAAAAATTCAGGTAGAAGCATTGAAAAATGTCAATATAAGTATTGAAAAGGGTGAGTTTGTTTCAATAATGGGACCATCCGGTTCAGGCAAATCTACGCTGATGAATATAATCGGATGCCTTGATAAATCTACCTCCGGGTCTTACGAGCTGGATAGCGTCAATATCTCTGAATTGGACGAAATAGAGCTGGCGAAAATTCGTAATACGAAGATTGGTTTCGTATTTCAATCCTTTAATCTTCTTCCCAGGATTACAGCACTGCAAAATGTTGAATTGCCTATGATTTACGCCGGGATTGGTAAAAAGGAGCGCAGAGTCAAGGCAATTGAAGCTCTTGAAAGAGTGAGCCTGGTTGAAAGAATGGATCACAAGCCAAACGAGCTTTCCGGCGGCCAAAAGCAGAGAGTGGCCATTGCCAGGGCACTTGTGAATAATCCAGCAATCATACTGGCAGACGAACCTACAGGCAATCTTGATACGGCATCAGGTGAGGATATCATGGCTGTCTTTCAGGAACTGAACAGGGAAGGGGTCACAATGGTTTTGGTTACGCATGAACCGGATATTGCCGAGCACACTAAGAGGATCGTAAAGTTCCGTGACGGTTTCCTTATCAGTGACGAAAAAGTCAGAGAACCGATTGATGCAAGAGATATGATTAAGGAAATAAAAGCCAAGGCAGTTGTCTGAGGACAAGTAAATTAATAGAAGGAAAGAGGATGATCGTATGTCAGAGCTTCACGTAACGAACATTAACGAAAATTCATCTATTGAGCTTATCGAACAACCCGGGTTTTTTAAACGCCTGTGGTGGGTTTTTACATCTCCGGGAAAACTGATGGCAGCTCTTTCAGAAAAACCAAGGGTGCTATTCTGGATGATATTCGGTGCTATAGTAATGGACATCAAGTACCTTGTAAGGATGCCCTTATTTAAAGATATGCTTAGAAGCCAGGCTCTAGCTCAAGCGCAGTCAGGCATGTATGAATCCTTCGGGATTGAAATGACACCTGAAATGGTAGAGGCTAGCCTGCCTAGTTCAATTAATATAGGATTGATATCTATTGTGCCATCATTTATTATTGGCTTTCTGTTATCTGCATTGATATTTTTCGCCATATTGAAGATAATGGGTGGCCAGGGCAAGTTTAAGGCCTATTTATCGGTTGTGGTCCATGCAAATATTATTCTGGTGCTCTATACGCTGCTAGTGATCCCGATTTCTTATATCACAGGCAGTCTGCATGAGACTCCTACTTTGACAAGTCTTGCAACACTGCTCTCGCCGGATCAGGCCGGCACGACTTTGTTTAGTATTCTGTCGGCCATTGATGTTTTCAAGATATGGTATTATGCAGTTTTAGCCATTGGCTTTGCTACGGTGAGCAAGCTAAAAAAGAAACATGTATACGCAATTACAGCCGGTATATTCATTATCGGTATTATAATAAGCGTCATTGGCACATCAGTAACAAATGCTTTTATGTAAGGCTCTTGCGATGTAGGACACAGACGAATTTTGCGGAGGGTAATTATGAGTAAAAAGGTAGTATTTGGCGCGTTGATAGGCATATCCGTAATTGCACTTATAACAGTGGGGATACTGAAAGCTACCGGTACTTCCGGCGGAAATGCTGTTTTAGTAGAAACAATAAAAATTGAAAAAGGTGAGATCTCATCGTATATTTCTGCAGATGGAGTCGTGGAAGAGGTTGAGAAGGCTGAAGTCTTTTTTGATACACCGTTGAAGGTAAACAAGGTGTTGATTGAGGAAGGGCAGAAGGTTACAAAAGGTCAACAGTTGCTGGAATTAGATCTGGATTCATTGAATTCACAGTTGGAGACCTATAAAATAAACAAGAATTCACAACAAACTTCACTGAACTCAAAGACTTTGGATGCTGAGGTCGAAAGGGCTTCAAATAATTTGAAGGCTGCGGAGAGAAGTTATAATGATGCAAAGAAAACTTTTGAAGACAACAAGGTATTGTATGAAGCAAATGCCATTTCAAAGTCGGAGCTGGAGATGTCAGAAAAAGCTTATATTGAATCAGAATCCGGCATAAGTGGTCTTAAGAATGCAAGAATAGCCTACAACGCTGCAGTTGAGAGCAGGAAAAACTCAAAAAAGTCGGGAGAAGACAATCTCAAGGTTACAGATATTCAGATTTCGGATTTGGAGAAGAAAATCAATGCGATCCGTGATGAGTGTTTGAGCCCTATCGATGGAGTAATTGTCAGCATAGGAGTGCAGGAAGGAGCCTATACCAGCGCTATGCAGTCAGCTTATAAAATCATCGATCCCGATAAGCTGCAGGTCAGGGCAAAGATAAACGAGTATGATATAAAAAATGTGAAAGCCGAGCAGAATGTCAAGTTGACCGGTGACTCTATCGAAAAAGGGACAAATGTACCGGGGATTGTCAAGAGTGTGTCCCCTGTGGCAGTATCAAGCATGACATCCAGCGGCAATGAGACGGTTGTAGAAGTACTGATTCGAGTAGATGATGCAGGAGACGTATTAAAACCCGGACTTAATGTGACATGTGAAATTGCAACACTGGATAAAAAAGATATCCTGCTGGCGCCAATGGAAGCAATAACGCCGGATAAGGATGATAATATGATGGTGTTTATCGTTGATGAGGGGACAAAGACTCTGAAGCAACAGAATGTGAGGATCGGAATCACATCTGATATGCACGTTGAGATACTGGAAGGACTGCAAGAAGGAACGCTGATTGTGCTGGATCCGCAGCCAAGCTATACAGACGGTATGCGTGTAAGGATAAAAGAGTAGAAGGAGAGAAGTGAGTACATGAACTTTTCCGAAAGCTTCAGACAGGCACTAGATAGCCTTAAAGCAAATAAACTGCGCTCTATTCTTACTATGCTCGGGATAGTGATGGGTGTGTTTTCCATTATTACGATCATGGCACTGAGTAGTGCTACAGAGAATTATATGAACGCTCAGTTCGAGAAAATAGGTGCGAATACTATAAGCATCAGCTACAAAAACATGACTGTTGATAGAAGAAATTGGCTGACACTGGAGGATATGGAGTATATAAAAAAGGTCGCACCCGAGATAAAAAATATTGCTACATATATACAACGCACAGGAACGCTTCGTATTGGGGAAAAAACAAAGGATGCCGTCATATTGGGCGTTTCCTCACAGTATAAAAATTTTGATTTGATCGAAATGAAATATGGTCGGTTTATAAATGAATTTGATGTTAACAAAAGAATGAAATCTATAATTGTAGATGAATTATTTGTTAAAAAGTTTTTTAAGGAAGGTCAGGATATCGTAGGAGAGATAATCTCTTTAAAAACCACATCCGGAAGTTCGGCCAACCTGAAGGTAATAGGTGTGAAAAGCAGCGGTGACGACATGTTTGAAGGTATGATGGAAAGCGATATGTTCCCTGCAATTATCTATATGCCGATTACTGCAGTCCAATCATTGTATCCTAATAGCGAGAGACTCGATTCCATTAGTGTTTCACTTGTAGAGAAGGATAAGCTGCGTGATGTGGGCAGGCGGATCATCGACAGCCTTGAACTCAAACGCGGCGAGGAGGACTTGTATCTTGCCCAGAATTCTGCTGATATTCAAAAGGCCTTCAGTGATGTACTTGGTGTTGTGTCATCAATACTGCTGGTCATTGCCATTATTACTCTGATAGTAGGCGGAATAGGTATTGTAAATATTCTTTTGGTATCTGTAACAGAGAGAATTCGAGAGATCGGTATCAGAAAAGCTTTAGGTGCCCAGAAAAAGGATATTATATTACAGTTTATAACGGAATCAATTATCATGACGGGTATAAGTGGTCTACTTGGTATTTTACTTGGTATAATTGCCGGAGGCATCATATCATCACTGGTCAACATTCCTCCTGTTGTTGATATTAAGGTTATCACACTGGCTTTTCTTGGTTCAGTCGCACTGGGCCTTATTTTCGGGGTCTATCCGGCAAAACGCGCCGCGGATCTGGATCCGATAGAATCCCTGAGATACGAGTAAGAGTCAGTCAAGCACAGAATTAATAATTATGCACCCGTTCCTAACATCAGCCATATAATACACAGGGTAAAGGTGATGACGGGTGCGGGTAAATCAGAATAGGACACCGCTTTTTGATGCGGTGAAGAAATATGTCAGTGATGAAGTGATTCCCTTCCATGTCCCTGGTCACAAGCAGGGCAGGGGAATCCGGGAAATGGTAGAGTATATAGGAGAGAAAGCACTCCGGATGGATGTTAATGGCATGGAAGATCTTGATTTTGCCAACAATCCAACCGGAGTTATTCTTGATGCTCAAAAGCTGATGGCTCATTTGTTCAGCGCAGAGTATGCCTGGTTTCTTGTCAACGGAACGACATCCGGCGTTCAGACAATGATTCTAAGCACATGTGAGCCGGGAGATAAGATCATACTTCCCAGAAACGCTCACAGATCAACGATAGGCGGGATTATTCTCAGTGGTGCAATGCCCATATATGTGCAACCTGAGTTCAATGCAGAACTGGGGATCGCTATGGGTGTTTCTGTTGAGAGCATTAAAAGAGCAATAGAAAAAAATCCACATGCGAAGGCTGTATTCATCATTAATCCTACATATTACGGCATGTCTTCCGATATTAAATCCATTGTCAGAATTGCACACAGGCACGATATGGCTGTACTTACAGATGAAGCCCATGGCGCTCATATGTTATTTCATGATGATTTTCCACTCACAGCAATGGAAGTCGGAGCTGATATGAGTGCTGTCAGTATCCACAAGACGGCAGGATCCCTTACTCAAAGCTCAGTTTTGCTTTCAAGGGGAGGGCTGATATCTAAGGACAGTATCACTCACTCACTTGGACTGACCTTTACATCAAGCGCATCATATTTGCTGATGTGTTCTCTGGATATTGCGAGGAAGCAATTAGCCACAAGAGGCGCACAAATGCTTGACGATACTCTTAAGTTGGCAAGATGGACCAGGGAAGAAATCAACAAGATCGACGGGCTTCATGCATTTGGACGGGAACTGTCTGGAAAGCCCGGCTGCTTTGATTTTGATGAAACAAAGCTGGGAGTATATGTTGGAAAAACCGGCTACACCGGTTACCAGATCGAGTCATTGCTTAGAGAAAAATATAATATTCAGATCGAGATGTCAGATTTATATAATATACTGGCAATACTGTCCCTGGGTGATGGCCCGGAGGAGGTGGAATCATTGGTTCGTGCTTTGAGGGAGATTGCTTCCACTAGAAGCGATAATACTCATACAAGTGATTTTATTATTCCGGAAAGCCCGGAAATGATTGTCACTCCAAGAGATGCCTTTTATAATGCCAAGAAAAGTGTCTTGCTGGAGAATGCATGTGGTGAGATTGCCGGAGAGATGGTAATGGCATACCCGCCTGGAATCCCTGTCATTTGTCCGGGTGAGAGGATAACACATGATATTATAGAGTATATCAAACTGCTGAAGGAGCAGCCGTGTGAGCTTCAGGGCACTATAGACCCTAAACTTGATCACATCCTTGTCCTGGGTACATAACGGCGTATTGGGGCTTACCCCCATTTGAAATTGATGGGCTGTGTTCAATTTCATTTATATGATCAGGATGATCCCGGCAATTACTAATCCGGCGCCGATAACCCGTAACAGAGTCAGTTGTTCTCCAAGGAACAGTATTGAGCATAGGATGGTGATCAGAGGTGAGCTTGACATGATAATTGTAACCAATGATACATCTCCTTTTTTTAATGCGGCATAATATGCAAGATCTCCAACCAGTGTTGCCAGCAAGGCTTCCGTACCGATCAGCCACCATGTGCCGGCAGGGATCTTACTGACGTTTGAGAAATTCCCACTGAGAATCACCCAGCCGGAAACTACACTAGCTGCAAATATAGTTCGAAGAACCAGACCGGCTACAGGATCGATCCCTTTGAGTGCAGCTTTGGCAAATACGGGTGCGATACCCCAGCAAATCATGCCGAAGAGTGCTAGAAATACCACAATTTTCTTCTGACCTCCATTTATTACCGCCATTTTTCTCTAAACACCCCTTCAACAATGACAATATGAAAATTCTTAAAATATTATTACTGGAATTTATTTTTAGTGTATTTAATGATGACGAAGTAAAAGATAGCTGTATGAAAAAATGGAGACAGAAAGCAGAAATAATTATTTTAGTTGTTATAATGACGTTCAGCCTTTCCCTGACTGCATCGGCCGTACCCAAAAGCACTGAGGAAATAATCGAAGAGGGCATTAGTGTTGAGTTGGTTTCCGGGTCTACGAGAGGAATGCCATGGGAACGAGATGAGGAATTTTTAAATGCAAGGCTTCGAAATGGCACAAGCGTGCTCTTGGGCGGGTACAGGACAGTTTTGCGTGATCCGCTGCCGGGAGAGGAATACAATGTGCATCTTGCGGCAAGTATGCTGGCAGGTAAAGTGATAAAGCAAGGGGAGGTTTTTTCGCAAAATGAAGCAATTGGTCCATATACGGAAGATAAGGGCTTCCAAAAAGGCCCAACCTATATAGGTACAACATTGACAATAACAATCGGAGGAGGTGTTTGCAAAATTGCATCTACCCTTTATAATGTTGCGGTACTTTCCAATCTAAAAATTGTAGAAAGGCACAATCATACGATGCCTGTTCCGTATGTACCATATGGACAGGATGCCACTGTGGCATATGGTATAAAAGACATCAGATTCCTGAATGATAGCGGTTCTGATATCATGATTTGGGCACAGGGGGTTGATAATATTTTGTACATGGCTTTTTACGGCGGACAGCCGGGTCCTGCGGTGGAGTGGACACATCAGGTGCTGGAGATAAGAAAGGCTCCTGTAGTGTATAAAACGAATCAGCAGATTGCTCCCGGGGAACAGAAGCTGCTTGTTGAGGGTATGGATGGAGCGATAGTTAAATCCTGGGTCACTATTCTTAAGCCGGACAGCACTGAAACTAAATATATGGGCATGAGCAACTATTTACCTATGCCGCATCTCATGGAGAAAGGACCCTGAGTAATTATCTGGAATAATCCTGTCATCCGGGAATAACATCTTACTGAATGCTGTTTGATGAGGTCGGAGTTTGATGCAAAAGGCTGACAGGCCATTCTCCTTTTTTCTTGCAGGTCAGGGGGTTCTTGACCTTGGAGAATCCATAAGATTTATAGCCGTCACAGTTCTAATATATAACCTCAGCGGTTCAGGTATTTCTGCTGCAACAGGTGTTGCACTTTCAGCACTGCCGGGTATCCTGCTTTCTCCCTTTGCAGGTGTGCTTGGTGATAGGAGTGTTGAGGGAAAAATGCTGCTGCAGATCGATCTGATCAGATTTTTGGTCACTCCTCTATTTTTGCTGGCCGACCGAATCTTGTATGTTTATTTGCTTTTAATCTTAATATCACTTCTGGACGTTTTCTATATTCCGGCTAAAAGAAAATTTATTTTAGGCATGACCGGGAGAAAAGATGCAATGAAGGCCAATTCGATGCTGACAGGTGTGAATGGAGCGGCTTATCTGGCGGGTCCGCTGTTGACGGGTTATCTCACGGACAGGTGTGGGCATACGCCTGCTGTTATCATTGCTGCCGGGTGTTGTTTCGTCTCCGCTATCATGACATGGCTGTGCATGATTGCGGCGAAAGACCAAAGAATTGTTCCCGGCCGGGAGGCCATTTCCTGCAGAAATCGTTATAGCGGAAGGACAGAATTCACCAGGGTACTTGAATACTGCCGCACTGATTATCGAATCGTGGAATTATTGTGTATTGGTATTATAATTGGATTTTGCACGCTTTTGGTCAATTTGTCTTTCTATCCCTACGCCTTTGATTTGCTGAAGGTCACAGCCAAAGGATGGGGACTGATGATCAGCATTTACTATGGAACAAATTTGATTGCTATGTTGTTGGTTCGATGTTGCGAAAAACGTTTGGATGGACACGAGGCGAAGATTTTTTATGCATGTTTGATCGTGGCTTCGCTGATCTGGCTTATTTATGCTTTTACAGGAGATTATGGCATCGTATTACTGCTGCAGCTTACAGAAGGTACTATTTTAGCTGGCTGTGGGATAGTTCTTGTCTCCAGATTCCAAAGAATCATAGAAAAGAGATATATGGCGAGGATTACAGCGCTCAATGAACTCTTTAGCAGCATTGGAAAGCTCTCAGGCATGGCCTGTATGGTACTGATCCTGCGCAGATTTTCATTCAACGGAGTGTTTATCTTCAGCAGTATAATTATGCTGTTGTTTGCAGGCTTTGGGATGATAAGATCAAGGAGGTGGAATTAATAGAAATTCAGATGCGACACCGCATTTCTGCCCTTCTGTTTCGATATGTAGAGTCCTTTGTCCGCTGCCTCGACTAGTTCCTTGACAGTATTAGCATCAGATGGGTAGGATGCAATGCCGATTGAAATAGTATAGTGAGGAGAATGAGACATTTCAACGCGTTTTCTGAAGCGTTCTGCTATCAAAATAGCCTGTTTTGCTCCGGTCCCGGGTAGAACAACTGCGAATTCATCTCCGCCGTATCTTCCAATCAGATCCACATCTCTCAAACTGTTTCTGAGGGTAGAGGACAGTTCTTTAATACATTTATCTCCTATGACATGACCATAAGTATCATTTATATCTTTAAAGTTATCTATATCAAGCATTAAAAAGGAGCATTCCGATTTTGACTTTTGGGTAATCAATTTATCAATAGATTCCATTAGTGCAGTCTTGTTAAGTACCTGAGACATAGCATCGGTCTTAGAGATGTGTACTAATTTCTGGTTGACCTTTTCTATTTCAAGCATTCTTTTTTTAACCTCAAATTCAATTGAACGGTTGAGCTCAGAAAGCTTCTTATTATTTTCGACTGAAGTTGTAAGGATCGACTGCAGGTAAACCTGATAGAAGAAACGCAGAAATACTGTATAGGCGATGATTTTTAATACCGGTGAAGCGATAATGAATAGTGACTGCCAAAGGTAGTATTGCAGGAAGGCAGATACTAGAAGAATGAAAACTGCCTTAAACACCAGATCTAGTTCCTTGCTTTTTCGTATAAGATACAGAATAAGGAGTGACAGTACTATTAAGATCGATAAACAAAGGGTCCGGCTTAAGAGAATATCACGGACTTTATCGGAGACGATGATACCCAACAGTATAATTGCAGGAGCCATTACCATAGCAATATGAGATGAGACCACAAACTTTTTATTTAATTTACCAAGCAGGAGTATTGTGAAAAGCAACATTAGCATCGGCTCTGCAGTTTGCATAAAAATAACCGAGAGTGTGTCGTGATTTAGCAATAAAGCTGCCGCATGAAACAGAAAAACCGGAATGAAGGAAGCTCCATATATTTTCGATTGTTTATCGGCATCCCTGAACCAAATTGTCATGACTAATATGCAGAATGAAAAACATAGCGCGGTCAGAGTTGAGAGTAAGATCGCAGTATCTTGTATTTGTAGTAGTAATTGCATTTGTATCCTCCGATCATTTTTTGCGGAAAAGTGAGACTATGCTAAATATCGGATACAATTGCAGAATATATTACTCAAACCTTATATGAATTCCTATCGCCGCCATTTTCTTATCATATATCCACAGAATAATCCCTCAATAAAAACCAGCCCGAGCAATCCGGCTGCTGCTCCAAGGCTGAGATCAACAATTCGATCCTTTTGTTCACAAGAGTTTTCTTTCTTCCTTTGTGTGATCGGATACTTCCTTGTCATGCTATAGCGCATATAAAATCCTCCATTAAGCTTTTAGATGGTGATTTTATTATTCCCGTATATGGACAGAATATCAGGTCGATATGTAATTTGACCAAGTATTATTTTTTCCAGATATTGAATACAATCATGCTTATTTATTATACTATATATATTGCAGGAATTTTGTAATAAAAACTACATTGCAACAGGAAAGGAAGGTACTGATGGAGAAGGAGTTCAGCAATGAACAGGCAATCAGGGTATCGTCATTTAACGGGATAGATGTTTACAGGATCAATACGGAGAAGTTCAAGACCAGCAGTATTCACTTCTTTTTTCAGGATAATCTGACAAGGGAAAGCGTGACAAAAAATGCGCTGATCCCTGCTGTGATGAGACGAGGAAGCGAAGCATACCCGGCCCTGAGAGATATTTCAATGAGACTTGAAGAGCTTTATGGCGCCAGCTTTGATTGTGGTGTGACCAAGAAAGGTGAAAGGCATATCATTCATTTTTACTCGGAGTTTCTGTCGCCCCAATATATACCCGATGGAATTGATTCATTCGCGGCCGGGTTTGAGCTATTATTTGATATCATCACTAAGCCGCTGTTTGAACAAGGCAGCTTCAGAGAGGACTATCTTACACAGGAGAAGGACAAGTTGAAGATGTTGATCGAAAGCAGAGTGAACGATAAAATGCAGTACAGCGTGGACAGGTGTCTGGAGGAGACTTGCACAGGTGAACCTTATGCCATTTTTGATTATGGATTTGCAGAAGATCTCGATACGATTAGTGCCGTTGATCTGACCAACCATTATCGTGCTGTGATGGAATGCTTTCCACTACAGGTCTATCTGGCCGGAAGTATAACCGACCGGCAGGAACATCTGGTGACAGAGCGCTTGTCTAAGCTCACTCGCAGAAATACAGTTGCACTTCAAAATGGTTTCTCGAAAAAGCAGGGAATAGAACCACGAAACGTGACAGAAACGATGAATATAACACAGGGAAAGCTTTGTCTTGGTTTCAGGACCAACACTGAACCCGGCGGGAATGATTACCCGGTTCTAATGGTATATAATGGAATACTGGGTGGAGGTATCCACTCCAAGCTGTTTCAGAATGTCAGAGAGAAGGCAAGTCTTGCCTACTATTCATACTCGCGTCTCGAAAAAATAAAGGGACTGATGGTTATCAGCAGCGGCATCGAGACGGGAAACAAGGATAAGGCTTTGGATATAATCTTAAAGCAGATGGAGGATATCAGAAACGCAGTCATATCAGATTATGAAATAGAGGCCACTGTAAAGAGCATGGAAACCGGGATCAAGTCCCTTGGAGACAGCCAGATCAATATGGTGGATTTTTACCTAAGCCAGACAATTTCTCAGACGCATGACAATTTCAATGATGTCATTGATAAGGTTAAAAAGGTCACAAAGGATGAGATTATACGGATTGCGCAGCGAATTGTACTCGATACCGTATATTTTCTTACTGCGCCTGCAGAAAGCGGGGAGGAGAGGATTCAATGAATATTAATATGGAAAAGATTCAGTATGATGAGGCAGGAGAAGTATTATACCGCTATGAACACAGCAGTGGGCTCAAAGCATTTGTCATCCCCAGAAAAGGTTACTCAAAAAAGTATGCAACCTTTGCGACTCATTATGGGTCTATAGATAATGAATTCATAATTCCAGGTGAGAGCATCCCTACACGTGTCCCGGATGGAATTGCGCATTTTTTGGAGCACAAGCTTTTTGAGCAGAAGGACGGCAGTGTGATGGACAAATTTGCTCGTCTTGGATCCAATCCCAATGCGTATACAAGTTTCAACCAAACGGTGTATCTGTTTTCCTGCACGGACCGGTTTGAAGATAATTTTGAATTGCTGCTCAATTATGTTCAAAATCCGTATATTACTGAGGAGAGCGTCGAGAAGGAGAAGGGCATCATTGGGCAAGAGATTATGATGTATCAGGATGATCCCGGTTGGAGATCGTTTTTCAACCTGCTGGGTGGATTCTACAGCAAGCTGCCGGTGAAGATAGACATTGCAGGTACGGCTGAAAGCATCGCAAAGATTGACAGGGATACACTGTATAAATGTTATAATACATTTTATCATCCCTCTAACATGATAATTCTGGTTGTCGGAGATGTTGAACCGGAGAGTGTTTTCAGCAGGGTTGAGAAATTGCTGGAGAAAAAGGATGCAAGGCCGCAAATAAAGAGAATATACCCGACAGAACCGGAGAAGATTTATAAAAATTATGTTGAACAGTCTCTTGCTGTGTCGACCCCTATATTTCAGATGGGATATAAAGACAATGATCTGAATGGCGGCGGGATCGAGCTGCTGATGCACGAGGTTGCAGTGAAAGTGTTGCTTGATATGTTGATTGGAAGGAGCACTCTACTTTATGATCAGCTTTATACTGAGGGTTTATTGAATGCCAGTTTTGATACGGATTTTACAATAGAAAAGGGCTATGCATTTTCCATGCTTGGAGGTGAATCGAGAGATCCAATGATGGTGATGGAGAGATTTTCCCAGTCAGTTGAGGATTTAAGAAAAAGAGGCCTTGACAGAGAAGGATATGACAGGCTTATCAGATCGATGCTTGGCAGATATATGAGACAATTCAATTCAGTGGAGAGAATTTCTCACTCATTTATTTCTGTGTACTTTAAAGAAGTTAACATGTTTGACTATTTGCGTGTTTATGATAAAATATCTTTTGATTATATAAACGAAGTTTTTGAGAAGCACTTTAGAAGAGAGAATATGGCATTGTCTATTATTAAGCCTATTTAGAGGGGGATTATTCATGAATATTAGCTTTCCTGGGCTGAAGATCGATTTAGAATTAAACCGTGAAGCGTTTACTGTTCTTGGCATTCCAATTTACTGGTATGGAATCATAATAGCTCTTGCTTTTTTATCAGCTGTTCTGCTGGGGCTCAGGAGCTGTAAAAGGTTTGATCTGGAACCGGATCATATACTGGACCTTGTGCTTTTTGCTGCTCCGGCTGCAATTATTGGGGCAAGATTATATTTTGTGATATTCAGCTGGGATCAGTACAAGGACAACCTGATTGATATTCTTAAAATCAGGGATGGCGGACTGGCAGTCTATGGCGGAGTTATTGCAGGTATGCTGGTGGCATGGCTGTATGCGAGGAAGAAAAAGATTTCTCCTCTAAACCTGATAGATTTTGGTGTACCGTATTTGGCACTGGGACAGGCCATCGGACGCTGGGGCAATTTTTTCAACCAGGAAGCCTTCGGCGCGCCGACTGCACTGCCGTGGCGCATGAATGGAGCAGTTGCTGATTCATATCTCAATGGTCTGCTAAAAGAGCTAGATCTGTCGAAGTGGGGCGTTCACCCTGCGTTTTTGTATGAATCTCTCTGGAATTTTGCACTATTCTTTTTCCTTATCTGGTTCAGAAAGAAAAAGAAGTTGAAAGGTGAAGTGATGTTTCTTTACCTGATTGGATACGGGGTCGGAAGATTTATGATTGAAGGACTGAGAACAGACAGTCTATATCTTGGAAGTTTCAGGGTATCTCAACTGCTCTCGGCTCTACTTGTGATAGTAGCTGCCAGCATGTTCATTCTTATGAGAGTCAGGAAAAACAAGGTGGAGGACGAAGAACCTGTAGAACTTGGACAGAGCCAATATGGATCACTACTTATGAAGCTGAAGGAAGAAGAAGCAGGACAGGAAGGTCCGGAAGTTGTAGAAAGCCTGGAAGATACAGAAAACCCGGAAGATACACAAAACCCGGAAGATACACAAGAAAATTTGGATGAAGAAAAAACCGATGATGTAAAAACGGCTGACACAAATTTGGCCGATATTAGTGAAAACAAAGAGGAGAAATAAGTTGGCACAAGATGAATTGTGCTCACAGATTGAGGAACTGAAGGATAATCTGAAGAGTCTAATCGATGTGGGAGCAAGTTTTGATAAAATATATGAGGTTAGTTTAAAATTAGATGTACTAATCGTAGCTTTTTACAGGAATTCTTTGCGAAAATCCGTTTGATTTATGTAATTTATTTCGGGTTTTCAGGGTGGATAAAATGTATTTTGTTGAGAAAACAAAGGGAACTAACTATCTGAAACAATTTGATTATCCGCTTTTTGTGGCTATTTTACTGTTGACTGCTATAGGATTGGTAGCTCTGCGAAGTGCAATCGGAGAAGCGGAGCTAACCCGTACGTGGCTTAAACAGGTAATATCTGCTTGCGTGGGGATTGTTCTTGCTGTATCTATAAGTGCAATCGACTATAAGGATTTCAAGACACTTGGGATTGTAGTGTATATGGGAAGCATACTGCTGCTGATTCTTGTGCTGCTGATCGGTGATGAGCGCCACGGCAGCAGGAGTTGGCTTCCTTTTCCTATTATAAATTCGTTTCAACCATCTGAACCGGCAAAGGTTGCATTTGCTGTAGTAGTGCCGGTCTTCCTAGAGCGCATTAAGGAAGGTAAGGACATTGGCAAAAATGTTGTGAAGCTGTTGATCTACACTATGCTTCCTATCGGTTTGGTCTTGCTGCAGCCTGATGTAGGGACGGCAATTGTATTTGTCTTTGCATTTGTTGTTATGCTTTTCATATATGGAATACCTTATAGGTTTTTCCTGATTGCACTTGGTGCCTTCGCTACCTCCGCACCGCTGCTGTGGTTCTTTATCATTCCAAAGAAGTCCCATATCAGGGAAAGGATTATGACGTTCATTTTTCCTGAAACTGACTTATTGGGAACAGGAATGCAGGTGTACAATTCCAAGATGACTATCGGTTCCGGACAGCTTTTCGGTAAAGGGCTATTCTACAACATTCAGGAGAAAAGCAGCGGCTTGACGAGCAGTTATTATGTGCCGGAAAACCAGTCGGACTTCATTTTTTCTGTGATTGGTGAAGAGATGGGTTTTGTAGGCACTGTTGCTGTTGTAGTACTTGTGCTTTTTATTCTATGCAGATGTATATATATTGCTATGAATTCCAGGGATCCATATGGTTCGTTTTTAGTAATCTGCATAACATCTATGCTGGGGTTCCATTTTATTGAGAATATTGGAATGTGTATTGGACTCATGCCTGTAACCGGAATTCCTCTTCCTTTTGTGAGCCAGGGGAACAGTTCACTTCTGACGAACTTTCTTAACTTAGGTCTTCTCCTAAGTGTATCCATGCGCAGGAAAAAGGCCATCTTCAACAGCTCTCAGTAATACGCAGCATCGAATAAATATATATTGTAAAAGTACAGGAACATCTTTCGAGCAAAGTGAAAGATGTTTTTTTATGGCCCCCCGAGATTTTTTGTTTTCTAGTATCTTTTTCCTATTTAAAAATATATTACATTTATACCTTGATTATTTTGTAAAAATAGCGTAAAATGAAATAGAAGTGGGACAAAGTGGTTGGAAGTGGTTGATTTTAATCAATATTTGAGGTGAATTGGTTGTTCTATGGTGAATTTCAACACACGATAGACCCGAAGGGCAGAATCATTATCCCGTCTGCCTTCAGGGAAGAACTGAATGTGAAATTCATGATTACAAAAGGTTTGGAGGAATGCCTTTTTATATTCTCCATGCCAAGATGGAACAGTCTGGTTGAGAAATTGGAAACATTACCGCTTTCGAATAACAGTGCCCGCAGCTTCACCCGGTTTTTCTTTTCCAGTGCGGCACAGTGCGAAATGGACAAGAACTACCGCATACTTGTACCTCAGGATCTGCGAAGCCATGCAAAGCTTGATAAGGATATCAGCGTTGTTGGTGTAGGTAACAGGGTAGAAGTATGGAGCAAAGACAAATGGGAAACATACATTCATGGCGACAGCCTCACGCCCGACAGTTTATCTGAGACATTTGCCATGCTTGGGATATAAGGGCTGAATGACTTAAATCAGGAGAAGTACAATGGATTTTAACCATAGGCCTGTTTTGCTGGATGAATGCATAGAAAGCTTGAATATAAAAAGTGACGGGATATACCTTGACGGCACACTGGGAGGAGCAGGACACTCTCTCGAGATTCTCAGAAGGCTGGACAAGGGTACACTGATCGGGATTGATCAGGATGATTTTGCAATTAAGGTCGCGGGAAACAGACTCAGGGAACTGCAAAGCAGTGCATCGCTGGTTTTGATCAAAGGGAACTTCAGAGACATGGCTAAGCTGCTTAGACAAAATGGTATTGACGGTGTGGATGGGATATTACTTGACATTGGGGTATCGTCCCATCAACTGGATGAAGCTGAAAGAGGTTTCAGCTACAAACAGGACGCACCGCTGGACATGAGAATGGACAGGGACCGTGAACCTGATGCGGCGACAATTGTAAATACATATAGTGAAAGAGAAATAAAAGATATTATCAGGCAGTATGGTGAAGAGAACTGGGCAGCAAGGATTGCATCATTTGTTGTGAAGGCCAGGGAAACTGACAGAATAGAAACGACCGGACAGCTTGTGGACATTATCAAAGCAGCAATACCCGCAAATGCAAGACGGGAAGGTCCCCATCCCGCAAAAAGAACGTTCCAGGCATTGCGAATCGCAGTGAATGACGAACTCGGGGCATTGACAGATGCAATTGACAGCGCGGTACAGATTCTGAATCCGGAGGGCAGGTTAAGCATCATTACATTTCACTCACTGGAGGATAGAATCGTTAAAATTGAATTCAACAAAAGAGAAAAACCATGCACGTGTCCACCATCTTTTCCGGTGTGTGTGTGCGGGAAGAAGCCGGAACTGAAGGTACTAACGAAAAAGCCAATTCTCCCGTCGGAGGAAGAACTGGAACAAAACCCGAGATCGCGAAGTGCAAAGTTAAGAACAGCAAGAAAGATTTAACCAATGTTACAAAAGATTAAAGAATTATATACATTGGACAAGCACGACACTACACAGATGAAAAAGGTATAATACACGAAAGAAAAAAGACAATACACAAAAGAAAAAAGTAACACAAGAAAACACAAAAGAAGAAATTTCCTCAGGGAAAGAAAAAACAGAAGCTAAACTTACAAAAGAAGATCGTAAAGAAAAAATTTACAAACGTTAAAACGAGGGCTGTCCGAATGGCCGGCTCTCGGAATTACAATCTTTTGACAAATGTTTTGTACAGCATAAATCACTGATGAGGTGAATAGAATTGATACAAAAGGATTCTGAGTACATACGTGGTTCAACCGCAAGACAGCTACAGTGGGATTCAACTGCCAGGCAGCTTGAACAGGATTCAGCCGCCGTTGAGTTTGAACAGGACTCGGTCGCCAGGCAGACTGAATACGATGTATATGAGGAAAATAGAGTACTCAAGGCAAAAAAACAATATAAAAGCAACCGTAAATTAAAGTTCAAGATGGTTGTTGCAATAATGGCGGTACTGGTAGCAAGCCTTACGGTAATGTGGAGATATGCTATCATAACAAAAATCAGCTATGAGATCAATGAGCGTGAAAGCGATTTTAGCAAATTGAGAAATGAAAATGCGATAATGAGAGTTCAGATAGAAACAACAACGAACCTGACAGAGGTAAAGGAAGTAGCTGAAAACAAACTTGGTATGCAAATGCCCTCAAAGAGTCAGATTGTTTATGTGAGAATACCTAGAAATGATTATACAGTTTTAGTGGAAACACAGGACGAAACTACAGATGACAGCAGTGTCTTCAAGGCAGTTCTCAATAAGGCCCAGGGTCTGACCAAACTTTTTGAGTAGGTAAAAATCGGAATATGAGAATTGCAATGGAGATAGAACTGTCCAAGATATAAAAAAACGCAGACTGTGGATGAATGTAAAATGGTATTTTGCATAGTCTATGGTCTTTTTTTAAGAATACCTTTTGACTATTGGGGGGATTATTTTGGCGGCACCGGGTCTTTTACACAAGAAGCGCATGCTTGCACTGCTTTGTATATTTGCTCTAGTGGTGACTGGATTGATAGGTCGACTTGCTGTGATTCAGTTTGCTCAAGGGGAGGAATTGCAAAAAAAGGCCTTTGAACAGCAGAATCGTGGAAGGACGATCAGCCCCATCAGAGGAACTATATATGACAGAAATGGTAAGAAGCTGGCTATCAGTGTTCAGGTCGCCTCAATAAGCTGTAGTCCGAGTCAGGTAGCAAAAAATACTAAGAACATTTCAGTCGATGGTGTCGCAGATGGATTGGCGCCTTTGTTGGATATGGATCGCAACAAGATATTAAAGCTGATAACTACGAATGTTAACTTTGTCTATATTAAGAGAAAGGTAGATAAAGAAACTGAGACAAGTGTAAGAACCTGGATCATTGAAAACAAGGTTAAGGGAATCAATATAGATGAGGATGCTAAAAGATATTATCCAAATGGAAATCTGATGTCCCATGTTTTAGGCTTTACAGGCGATGATAACCAGGGTCTGATGGGCGGCGTCGAAGATATCATGGAGAAGTATCTAAAGGGTACGCCTGGTAAAATCCTCAGTGAGGTGGATGCGAGAAATAATGCAATTCCATCGGAGACGGAAAAAAGGATCGATGCACAGGATGGTTTAAATGTCGTCCTTACTATCGATGAGACGATTCAATATCTGGCGTCAAAATCCCTTGATAAAGCGATTGATGATTACAAATTGAAACAGGGTGCTGTGGCAATAGTCATGGATCCAAAAAATGGAGATCTTCTGGCACTTGTATCAAAGCCTGATTATGATCTCAACACACCGTTTGCCTACCCTGAAAACCTGGAGAAGTTTATTCTGGCAGGACCGGAGGAACTCGATCGCACTAAGTGGGTGGATAGAAGCTCGGACTCTGTAAACGTACTCAGTAAAAGTGTTTGGAGAAATAAGGCCATATCGGACACATATGAACCAGGCTCTACATTCAAGACTATTACTACAGCAGCGGGAATTGAAGAGGGTGTTGTAACACCCGATACTATCACAAATGATCTGGCGATCAAGGTCACAGGATGGCCCAAACCAATCCAATGCTGGAGATATTACAGGCCTCATGGTACAGAGACATTCAGGGAGGCTGTGTACAATTCCTGTAACCCTGCATTCGTCAAGGTATCACAGGGGCTTGGAATAAAGCGTTTTTACAGCTATGTAAAGGCCTTTGGATTTTCAGAGAAAACAGGCATAGAGCTAAAGGGTGAGAGTAAATCAATATTCCAAAATAAGCCCAAAGAAATAGACATGGCAGTCGCATCCTTCGGCCAGAGGTTTACCATAACGCCGCTGCAGTTAGCCACAGCCTATACGGCTGTGGTGAATGGCGGAAAACTTATGAAGCCGAGATTGATAAAAGCATTGACTGATTCTGACGGAAATGTTGTACAGACATTCAAACCTGAGGTAGTCAGAACTGTTATTTCCGAGAAAACTTCGGATACAGTAAGAGAAATACTTGAGGGAGTTGTCTCAACTCCTAACGGCACAGGTGGCAACGCATATGTAAAGGGATACAGGATCGGAGGCAAAACAGGTACCTCACAGACTACAAAAGAGGGAGTGTATATCGCTTCTTTCTGTGGTTTTGCACCTGCGGATGAACCGGAAATCATTGTTCTTGTAGTACTATTCGATCCGAAGGGTGATTCCTACATGGGCGGTGTGATTGCAGCTCCGCTGGCTGGAAAGATCATTGAAGATGTTCTGAACTATATACAGGTTGAGAAGAAATATACTGAAGAAGACCTGAAAGCGATGTCAGAAGACGTGTTTGTACCGGATGTTCGAAAAAAATCGGTTTCAGATGCTGTGAAGGAATTAAAAACTGCAGGTCTTAATTATATAATAGAAGGAAATGGAAATAATGAGAGCAGTGTAGTAGAGCAGACACCAAAGCCTGATGCAGTTGTTCCTGAGGGTTCTGTTGTAATTTTATACACCTATAAACCTGAACAGCCGCAAATTGTTAAGATGCCTGACCTGCATAAAATGAACATGTCCGAAGCTATCGCCGCTATGAAAAAGGCAGGCCTTAATATAAAGGTGAACGGCAAGGGCACCGTATTCAGCCAGGAGATCGACTCCGGCTCAGATGTAGAGATAGGGAAGGTCGTCACTGTTGAATTTAGAAATTTGGACAATATTGAATAAGGGGGAGGCGTTCCCATGCTGCTGCCTGAACTTATAGGAGAATTGAAGGTTCTTGACACCACGGGAGATATCCACATTGACATAGATGGGATTGCTTATGATTCCAGAAAGGTGAAGAAGGATTATGTTTTTGTCTGTATAGATGGTATGAAGTCAGACGGACATATGTTTATACCGCAGGCATTGAAGAATGGTGCATCTGCTTTAATAATACAAAAGGAACTGGGATTTGATGTTGATGTACCTGTAATCAGGACGGGGGATACAAGGACAGCGCTGGCATACATAGCAGATAGGTTTTATGGACATCTTTCGGGCAGGCTGAATTTGATCGGCGTGACAGGAACAAAGGGAAAAACCACTACAACATATATGGTAAAATCGGTTCTGGAAGCCTCGGGCAGGAAGGTTGGAATTGTTGGAACAATGGGCACCAGGATCGGGGACAGGACATTGTACTCTGAACGTACTACGCCGGAATCGCTGGATTTGCAGGAACTATTTGTGCAGATGCTGGAGGAGGGTGTGGATGATATAGTAATGGAGGTTTCATCTCAGGGGCTTGCTTTGCAAAGAGTAGGTTTCTGCGACTTTACAACCGGTGTATTTACAAACCTCACAAGAGATCACATCAGCAGCACGGAACATGCTTCGATGGATGAGTATCTGGCAGCGAAATGTATGCTTTTTAAAATGTGCAGAAACAGCCTGGTTAATATCGATAGTAATGCAGCACCGAAGGTGATAGCATGTGCGGATGGTGAAACATTAACATATGGAATTCACAAGCCATGTGATATAAGGGCATCAAACATTGTTAAGAAGTCAAGGTATGTAGAATTCGATCTGGTGTCTCCCTGGTATACAGGACGGTTCAAGGTTAATATACCCGGAGAATTCAGCATTTACAATGCACTTGCAACAATTGGTGTCTGTGGATATATGGGGGTTGCCATAGAGGCTGTACATGCCGGTTTGGAACGTGTTCAAGTACCTGGTAGGGCCGAACTGGTGGATACAGGCCGGGACTTCAGTATCATCATCGATTATGCTCACACCCCGGACAGCCTGGAAAACATATTGAAAACGGTCAGGGACTATGCCACAGGAAAGATTATATGTGTCTTTGGATGCGGAGGCGACAGGGATACGATGAAGCGTTCAATGATGGGTGCCATTTCAGGCAGACATGCGGATTACACGGTAATCACTTCAGACAATCCCAGAACTGAAGTACCCTCGGAGATAATCAGGCAGATCGAAGAAGGAATCAAGACAACGAACGGCATCTACAGCTGCATCACTGACCGCGGTGAAGCAATCAGATATGCTATCGGTTTGGCAAAGACCGGCGATGTAGTTATACTTGCAGGAAAAGGACATGAAACCTATCAGATATTTGCAGACAAAACGATCCACTTTGACGAACGTGAAGTGGTAAATGATATACTTAATGATATAATATAGAGAGAAATAATGTTGAGAGTTATTACAGAAGGAGCTAATATATGATTAGTTTCAGCGTAGAGGAACTGGTACAGGCAACCAATGGAAGACTTACCGGATCCGGTGACAAAAGTTCAATAACAGGGATATCCACTGATTCAAGGACGACAAGACAGGGAGAGCTGTTTATACCACTTGTTGGAGAGAATTTCGACGGACATGAATATATTGAAGCTGCATTCAAAAATGGAGCTGCTGCATCACTGACACAGAATGAATCAATCTATTTCCCGGGTAAAACGATGATTATCGTAAACAATACGCTCACTGCTCTGCAGAGCCTTGCGGCCTTCTACAGGAACAGATTCGACATCCCGTTTGTAGGTATAACCGGCAGCGTCGGAAAGACCAGCACAAAGGAAATG
>JAEYRF010000231.1 GCA_023409615.1 Bacillota bacterium
CGCCGTTCGGTCGCAACTCTTTCCGGAGGACAGCGTCAGGCGGTTTGCATCGCTTCCGTGCTTGCCATGTATCCTGATATATTGATTATGGATGAGCCAGTCAGCTCGCTCGATCCAAATGGAAAAAAGCTGATTCAGTCTGTACTGATGCAGTTAAGAGCCGCCGGACAATGTACTATTATTGTTGATAACAATCTTGACTGGTGCAGTGACATTGTTGATCATGTAATTGGATTGGAAAATGGAATGGTCGTTTTTGACGGCGGAAGGGATGAATTTTTCCAGGATTTTGAGATGCAGCAGAGACTTGGTGTGACAATTCCACAAGAAGTTGAAATCTATCGGGAGCTTTCGCGTAGAGTTAACGGACTGGAACGGTTTTTCAACATGGAGGAAGCGAAATGTGTTTTGTCCGGGTTAATTGCAGATAAATCCTCTCATACGGAAAAATACAATCAGAAGTCTCAGGGGAGTGATACGCAGTATATCCTCACCGCAGAGGGTATCTGTAAAACATTCCCTGATGGCTTCAAGGCACTGATTGATGTCGATGCCGGATTCGGAAAGGGAAGGGTCGTCTCAATACTCGGACAGAACGGTTCGGGAAAGACCACGTTCGTGAAACACCTCAATGGCTTATACAGGCCAACTAAAGGTACTGTAAAATATAAAGGAATAGAAACTACCGGCAGATCTGTCGCACAGATCAGCAAAGATATTATTCTGGTTTTTCAGCATCCGGAGCATATGTTGTTTGAAGAGTCCGTATACAAGGAACTGACTTTCTGTGCAAGAGCGCAGGGAGTAAGTTTCAGTGAGGAGGAGGCTCTTAAGGTCTTGGAACAGTATGGACTGCTGGAATATAAGGATGAGCTGCCTGTGAATCTATCTATGGGGAGAAAGCATCTGTTGACGATACTGTCTGTGCTATTCTCATCTGCCGATGTAATTATATTTGACGAACCCACTCTGGGTATGGATCATAGGTTAAAAATCATGCTTGAGGATATTATCAGGCATCTTGCAGACAGCGGCAAAACAGTAATCATAATAAGTCACGAAATACCGCTCGTATTCAAGGTCTCCGATGAAATACTTATCCTTGACGAAGGGCGGAAGCTTACGCAAGATTCCAAGGGAGTGCTTGCATCATGTGAAGAGCTGTTTAATCAAATAAATATTGCTCTTCCGCCTGTTGCTGTTCTGTCAAAGCAGCTCGGGTTATCAAAAATCTGTTGCAGTGTAGATTCGTTTGTTCAGGAAGTTATGGAGCTTATATAGAGTTTAGTAAAATATACGGGAGCAAATAAATGGGTGATTTTCTACAATACGTTGAAGCGGATTCATTTTTACATAAACTGGATCCCCGAACGAAGTTTTTGTTTTTTATTATAATGTCTGTACTCACTTCCTTTATAAAGAGTGGGGTGGCATTGCTTTTCCTGTTCGTGGTCTTTGTGTCTATCTGGGTGACAAGCCATATCGGAGCGTACATGATAGGGCTTCTGAAAAGAATAAAGGTACTATTGATTTTCATTATTCTTTTATGGCTGATACTTGGTATGTTTCAGATAAATGATGGGCCTTCAATTCTTCGCGACACATTTACAGTATTTGGTAAAGAGGTCACCTTTAGTCTGGAATGGTTTGACTTTTACAAGGGTTTTGTATTTGCAATGAGAATATATTTGATGATCTCAGCCTTTTATACTGTTATTCTTTCGACTAATTTCAGCCAGATCATTCTTGGATTACGATCCTGGAGGGTACCATATGCGGTTGCCTTTGGAGTCGGTCTGGTATTTCAGATAATCCCTATAATAATAAAGGAGTTTTCAACTATAATGGAAGCTCAAAGCTCACGAGGACTTGAGATTGACAAGTGCAGCGCCATATCGAAAATGAGGAATTACGTCATTGTGTCACTTCCGCTGTTGTTCCGTGTACTTGAGAAAGGTCATTCAATATCACTTGCGATGCATTACTATAAGCTTGATTTTAAAGTGAAGAGGACTTCTTACAAGGTTGTCAGGTCTTCAAGGCTTGATGCCTTGTTTGTTACAGTAACTACGGCATCCACTGTGATAACAATAATTTTGCAATCCATGTTTTATATTCAGCTATAGAAAATTTTCAAATCGGAGGGTTAATGAGCTATGATTGTGAAATGGGAAAACCTTACAAGGGATGAAATCTCAGCGATAAACAAGGAAACATCAATCGTACTTCTGCCTACTGCGGCAACGGAGCAGCATGGAGCTCACCTGCCGGTTGGAACGGATTCCATAATACTGTCGAAACTGATCGACATTTTTATTGAAACGCAGCAGTTCGATGAAGGCAGCCTTATATTTGCTCCTCAATTGTGTATCGGTAAGAGCAATGAACATCTTGGTTTTGCAGGAACACTTACCTTCGGAACGCAAACTTACTACTCGATGCTATATGATGTTGTTAAAGCTATCGCACGAAGCGGCTTTAAAAAGCTGGTTCTCCTAAATAGCCATGGCGGTAATACAGACATGCTCAATATGATAAGCCGTGATTTGAGAATAGATTTTAATATGAATGTTTTTGTCTTCGACTGGTGGTTTACTCCATTCTGGAACAAAGGCCTTGAAGGTCTGAAAGAATCCGGCACTTATGGTGTTTTTCACGCATGTGAGCTTGAGACCTCATTAATGCTCTATGCAAAGCCTGAAGCAGTGCATATGGAACTTGCGGTTGACGAAGACCCTGTAGAATGCCTGAGGGACAATGATTTTGTAACAGTGTTCGGACCTTATAATGCCGGCTGGAAAACAAGTGATGTGACAAAAAGCGGCGTGATTGGTGCACCGACATTTGCTACTGCCGAAAAAGGCAAAAGGCTGTTTGACTATGCGGTCAGAGAGCTTAAGGATATATTTTCTGCTTTTGCAAAAACAAATTATTAGGAGGCGTTAAAAAATGGCTGAGGCTAAAAAGAAGTTGACCTTTGTAAACATTATCTTTTTCGTGATTTTCGGTGTTCTCACCGGAGTTCTGTGGGCGTACGGAAGCCCCATCCCGCTTATAC
>JAEYRF010000006.1 GCA_023409615.1 Bacillota bacterium
GAAGAAACCAGTCGGAAAGGTCGTCAATTATCTGAAGCAAATGGGTGCTTCAATTTCAGGAAAGGAAGACGGTAATCTGTGCCCACTTTCTATTGCACCATCTCGTCTGAAAGGAACTGAGCTTGAGTTGTCGGCGTTTGATACACACATCAAGTCACCTCTGCTCTTCGCCGGGCTTTATGCCGAAGGAAATACGATCGTCAGCGAAGCTGTAAAATCAAGAGATCATACTGAACTGATTTTGAATTACTTCGGAGCTAATATCAAAACAGATGGAATCCATGTGGTCAGTCATTCAGTCGAGAACCTTTATTCCCAGCATGTGTCCATACCAGGTGATATTTCAATTGCTGCATATTTTATTGCAGCAGCTCTTCTTGTACCTAAATCCGATATCATTATAAAAAATGTCGGCGTAAACCCCACCAGAACAGGTTTTATCGATGTTTTCAAATCCATGGGGGCGAAGATTGAGTTCTTGAACGAACGAACCATAAGTAATGAACCGGTTGCTGACATCCACGCAGTAACATCTCCACTATCCGGTGTAAAAATTGACAAATTGCTTATCCCCGGTCTTATCGATGAACTGTTTGTAATTATAGTCGCAGCTGCTTTTGCAAAGGGAACAACAGAAATCAGCGGTTTATCGGGTTTCAAAATAAAAGAATCCGGTAAAATAAGGGCAATTGCGATGGAACTCTCTAAAATGGGGGCGAAATTAAACGAAACTGAAGATAGTCTTATAATTGAAGGGAAAGATTCGCTCAGAGGCACCTTTGTAGATAGTGATAACAACTATTCCCTGGCAATGGCATTATCCGTTGCAGGTTTGGCCGCAGAAGGCGAGACCATGATTAGAAAGACACAAGCTGTTGACATTGTATATCCGGCATTTTATGAGACACTGAATAAGCTTTGATTTTATACAGAAAAGATCCGCAATGCCTTCATTGCGGATCTTTTATATTTCATTCGAATTTTTCTCTGATTTTATAACCGAGAACCATCAGACTGTCACTTAGATGAACATTCTCTATGACTGTTTCGTAAGGCAGCTTCAGATCCATAGGTGAGAAGTTCCAAAGACCTTTTATCCCAAGTTTTGCGACTCTTTCTGCCACTTCCCTTGCATGAGTAAATGGCACGGTAAGCATTGCTATATCAACATTGTGCTCTTTAACGAAGTCATCCATCTTGTCCATATGCTGTACTTCCATATGATTAACCATTTTCCCGACCAGTTTTGGATTCACATCGAATACGCCGATAATCTGAAAGCCTCTTGCCTCAAAGTTACCATAGTTAGCCAATGCCTGCCCCATGTTCCCGGCGCCTATAACGATTGTCTGGAATTTATTGTTTACACCTAAAATATTTCCAATTTCATTAAATAGAAGTTCTACATTATATCCGTAACCTTGCTGTCCAAATCCGCCGAAGCAATTCAAATCCTGCCTGATCTGGGAAGCGGTGATACCCATCCTTGAACTTAACTCTTTTGAAGAAATTCTCGTGATGTCCATTGATAATAGATCCGATAAATATCTATAATATCTGGGAAGGCGTCTGATAACAGCAATAGATATTTTCTTCTTTGTAGCCATGATAGCCTCCTTCAGTATCAACTCAATACAGGAATTATATAACTTTGATATTTTTTTGTCAATAAAACCTCGTATAGCTTGCGGGTAAGTGGCTTTTTTGCTAAAATACAACTTTGGAGGCTTGATAAAAAAACAATGATTATTCTGGCATGTAACGAAATAAGTCTGTCCTTTGGTACAGATATCATACTAAATAAAGTCAGCTGTAACCTCAAACAGGGAGAAAAGGCAGGTTTGGTTGGTGTCAACGGCGCCGGAAAATCAACACTGTTCAAGATAATCAACGGCATCCTGCAGCAGGATTCCGGCCAGATCTTCATGTCAAAAGGGCTGCAGACCGGATACCTTGACCAGAGTTCAGGTCTGGAATCCGAAAACACAATATGGGCTGAGATGCTGACTACATATTCCACGCTTCTTTCGATGGAGTCCCGTCTTAAGACGCTCGAGAAGAACATCAGCATCGAAAATGACGAGGAACGTCTGCATGCCATGATGAAGGAATATGACACGCTGCTGGAAAGGTTTAAGCGGGAAGGCGGCTATGAATACAACAGCAGGATTAAAGGTGTGCTGCGTGGACTTGGATTTGCTGAAAGTCAATATGAATTAGCTGTAAAAAAACTGAGCGGCGGTCAGAAGACACGTCTTGCATTGGCAAAGCTCTTGCTGGAAGAGCCGGATCTGCTGCTTCTGGATGAGCCGACCAACCATTTAGATATAAGTGCCATAGAGTGGCTGGAGGATTTCCTCAAGAGCTACAAAAAAGCTGTGCTGGTAATATCACATGACAGATACTTTCTGGATACAGTGACCACAAAGACAATCGAGCTTGAGAACTGTGAATGTACTACTTATGACGGCAACTATTCCGAATATGCCAAGAAAAAGGCTGTTTCCCGGGAAATACAACGAAGACATTACGAGCAGCAACAGAAGGAAATAGCCCGGATGGAAGCCTTTATAGAGCAGCAGAGGCGATGGAACAGGGAGAAAAATATTATTGCGGCCGAAAGTCGGCAAAAGGCAATTGACAGAATGGAGAAGCTGAATGCTCCGAAAAACCTGCCCGGCAGCATAAAAATAAATTTCAGCAGCAACGTTATCAGTGGCAATGATGTACTTTCCGTAGAAAATCTTTCAAAGAATTTCCCGGATAAAGAATTATTCAAGAACATCAGTTTCAATATAAAACGCGGTGAGAAAATTTTTCTACTGGGCCCGAATGGCTGCGGAAAATCGACACTTCTAAAGATTCTGGCACAGAAAATGCCTCAAAGCGGAGGCGACTTCGAATATGGCCATAAAATCTTACTGGGCTATTATGATCAGGAATTAGAGGGCCTAAGTGATAACAACACAGTACTGGAAGAGGTATGGAACGATAATGAAAAACTTACTCATACCCAGATCCGCAATGCTCTGGCACAGTTCCTCTTTTTAGGTGAGGATGTGTTTAAAACTGTTAGTGTTCTCAGTGGTGGCGAAAAAAGCAGAGTCGCCCTCACCAAGTTGATGCTGTCAGGATCCAATCTGCTCCTTCTGGATGAACCAACAAACCATCTTGATGTAAACTCCCGCGAAGCTTTGGAGGAATCTTTGCTCGCCTTTGACGGGACACTGTTTGTTGTTTCACATGACCGGTACTTTATACGTAAGCTGGCCTCAAGGGTTATTGAAATGACAGGAAACGGACTTGAAGATTACAAAGGTGATTATGCCTATTATCTGGACCACCGTAGATTACCGGCCGATCAGGCAGATAAAAACGACCAGGAATTGTCTGTCTCAAAGCAAGAGCACTTGGAAAGCAAAGAAGAAAAAGCAAAAAAACGCAAATTGGAGAAACAGCTTTCATTATGTGAAGTTGAAATCAATACGACAGAAGCCAGACTGACCGAAATAGAAACAGAAATGAACTGTGAGAAGGCTCTCAGCGACCATCTGCTTCTGTCAGCGCTTCACAATGAACAAATAGAGTTGGAAGGTCGCCTTGAGCAGCTATACAGCGACTGGTCATCCT